>JAVVET010000031.1:0-36056 GCA_032251235.1 Wenzhouxiangellaceae bacterium | reverse complement strand
GGTCGCTGAACGAAGAGCATATTTCCGATGCCGCCTGGCTGGAAATGGAAAAGACGATCCTGGCCGAACGCGAAGCGATGTGGTTCGATACGCTCGACCGCAACGACAGCGAACTGGTCGTCGGCGTGTTCGTGCAGACCGACCGGGTCAGCCACATGTTTTACCGCGGGCTGGACCCGGAGCATCCGCGCCATGAAGACACGCTGCCCGAGCACCGCGATTCGATCGAATGGATCTACACCGAGGCCGATCGCATCCTCGGCGAAACGATGCAGCGCCTGGGTCCGGACGACGAGTTGATGGTCATCAGCGATCACGGCTTTTCGCCGTTTCGCAAGGCCGTGCACCTGAACCGCTGGCTGGTCGACAACGGCTATCTCGTGCTTGATGATGACGAGTCCGAATCCGATGTGGTTTTTGCCAGCGTCGACTGGTCCCGCTCGCAGGCCTATGCACTGGGCTTGAATGGATTGTTCATCAACCGCGCCGGGCGCGAAGCGCAGGGATCGGTGGCGCCCGCCGATGTGGCCGCGATCAAGCGTGAAATCTCCGAGCGGCTGGAAAACTGGGCCGACGAGGCATCGGGCGAAGCGGTCGTGCGCCGCGTATTCGACGGCCTCGAGATTTACCCGGGCGCCGAAGACAATGACGAGGCGCCGGACCTGGTGGTCGGCTACCAGCGCGGCTACCGGGCCTCGTGGCAGACCACGCTGGGCGCGGTACCGGGTGCACTGATGGAACCCAACGCGCAGAAATGGTCGGGCGATCACTGCATCGACCCGGCACTCGTCCCCGGCGTGCTGTTCTCGACCTTCAAGCCCGAGCGCGATGCGATTTCCATCCAGGATGTCTGGTCGCTGGCGCAGGACCGCATTCAATGAACCATCGCGGCCTGCTCGACTGGCCCGGCGTGATTTTCGGCTGGTTCAACGAGCTTTTGCTGATGCTGCTGCCGGCGCCGCTGGCGCTGGCATTCTGGGCGCTGGTCTCTTCGTGGTTGACGATGTGGGTTTATCGCCGGTTCTCCAGGCAGGACGAAATGGCCGCGCTGAAACCCCGGATCAAGGCGGTGCAGAAGAAGCTTTCAAGCTACGACGGCGAATTCAGCGGCCTCAAACCGCTGATCACCGAAAACTTCCGGCTCTCGGGCAAGCACATCCTGCTGGCCCTGGGCCCGGCGCTTTTGGCCGGCATCCCGGTCTTGTTCGTGCTGGTCTGGGTTTCCAATGCCTTCGGCCTGAAGATGCCCGAGGCCGGTCAGCCGGTTGCGGTCGAAGTGCTTGCCGCCGAATCGGCCGGCGAGCCCGGCGACTGGCAGTGGCGCGGCATCGAGGCCGATCGGCTCGAAACCGGCACCGAAACCAGCGGCAATGCCGAACAAACCGCGGCCTGGACGATTGACTGGCCCGGTGAACAGGCCACGCTGCGCACGCCGCAAGGCCTGCCCGTGGCCGTCTTGCCGCCCGACGCGCCGACGCCGATTCTGCATCAACGCCAATGGTGGAACCTGCTGATCGCCAACCCCGGCGGCTACCTGGAACCCGGCAGTCCGGCCACGGCCGTGTACCTCGACTTGCCGAAAAAGCAGATGCTGCCGTTCGGGCCGGGCTGGATGCGCGGCTGGGAATTTCTTTATTTTGTATTATTGATTATCGGATCGCTGGCGCTGAAAATGGTCTGGCGGATTCACTGATGAAAGCCTGCGCGGTTTTCGTATGTTGCCTGGTTGCGGCCACCGCGCTGGTCGGCTGCGGCGACGGCAATGACGCCGTACCGCCGGATCGTCCCGGAAGCGATGCTGAAACCTCTTCCCGCGCATCGATCCAGCGCCAGACACCGCGCCGGGTCCTGATCCTGATGATGGATACGCTGCGCGCCGACAGCCTGGGCGTATACGGATCAAAAGCCGGGCTGACGCCGCACATGGACGCCTTTGCCGAGCACGCCGTCGTATTCGAAAACGCCTATGCCACATCGAGCTGGACCCGGCCCACGGTCGCCTCCATGGTCACCGGCCGCTACCCGTCTTCACACACCGTGCTGGACCGCGAAGATGCGCTGCCCGAATCGGCCCGAACCGTGATCGAATTGCTCGAACAGGCCGCCGACACCTTCTCGTTCGGCATTACCACCAACGCCAATATTTCGACCGAGATGGGCTTTGGCCGGGGCTACGACGAATACGGCCCGCTGGCCGGGGTGCGGCGACGCAAATATGACGGCGACCCGATCGGGCTGGTACCGGCCGACCAGGTCGCCGAGCGCAGCCTGCAAAGACTCAAGACCCAAAAATCCATCGACTCGGCACTAACCTTCGGCTTTATCCAGTTCATCGATCCGCACGCGCCCTACTACGACAACCCCGACCACAACCCCACGCCGCGGCCGCCGATGGGCGAATACGACGGCTCGCATCACGACCTGGATGTCATGAACAGCATCGGCCGCCGGGCCGCCACCGATGCCAACATCAAGTGGCTGAAATACCTCTACGACGGCGAAGTGGCCTATCTCGACCAGGCCTTCGGCCAATTCATCGCCTCGCTGAAGGCCGAGGGCCTGTTCGAGGATTCGATGATCATCCTGGTTTCCGACCACGGCGAACAGTTCTGGGAACACGGCCAGCGCGGCCATGCCAAGTCGCTCTACGAGGTCGAGGCGCGCGTGCCGTTCATGATCAAATTCGCCGGCATGCCGGCCGACCAGGCGCGAAGCATCGCCAGGCCGGTCAGCGTCGTCGACATCGCGCCGACCATCGTCGATGCCATGGGGCTGCCGGCCATCGACGATTTCGAAGGCCACAGCCTGCTCCCGCTGATTGAGACCGGTCGCCGCGACGAGCGGCTGGATTACGTTTTTTCGGAATTGAGCATGTTCAAGACCTATGGCGAAAGCGCGCTGCGGCATGGGCAGTTCAAGCTGCTGGTGCGCTACTGGCACAATCGCCCGGCCGGCAACGGCATCGAGATCGAGCTCTACGACCTGGCCGCCGACCCGGCCGAAACCAGGAACCTGGCCGATTCCGCGGAACATGCAGCGGTCTATCGCAAGCTGCTGGCCGAACTCAGCGCCTGGGAAGCCGATGTCTCGGCGTGGTCGCTGGACGGCACCGATATCGAGATTCGCAAGCTCGACGAGGAAACCCAAAGACAGCTGCGCGGCCTGGGCTACATTCAATAAGCCCGGGCCGGCGCCGGTCAACCGTCGATCATTGCCCGAAGGCGGGCGAAGGCCGGCTCGCGAATTTTCAGTTTCCGGTTGACCGCAACATTTTCCAACCGCTGCTCGACCCCGCTGGGCCATGTCAGCGTCAGATCGACGCGCTCGGCGCCTGCCAGGCCCAGGTCAAGCGGGCCGCAGCCGATTGACCGAAACGCGCCGTTGTCGCCAAAATACTGCCGATGCTGGACAAGCCGGCGCCCGTCGGGCAGGATCGCCTCGGCTTTTAGCTTGACGCCGAAACCCATGCGGTTGCTCATGCTGCCGTCAAATTCGACCACAAGCCAGGCATTCTCACCGCCGCGGTTCTTGTACAAGCGATGATCGTCGACGGTATTGACGGCAACATCCAAAAAGCCGTCGTCATCGACATCACCGGCCGCGGCCTGGCCGCTGTAAGCCAGGTCCAGTCGATCGGATTCGGCAAATGGAACCCTTTCGAAGCGCCGGCTGGCGACATTTCGAAACAATGCCAGCCCACGACTGTGGGTCAGCAGCAGGTCGGCGAAGCCGTCGTTATCGAAATCGCCCCAAACGGCGCCATTACTATCGAGTTCCGGGCCATCGCTCCAGACGAAATCCGGATCGAACACTTTGAAACGGCCGCCGTCGTTGACCATCAGGCGGCCGGGAGAATTGCGCCCGGAAACGAACAGGTCCGGGTCGCCGTCATTGTCGAAATCCTGCCAGGCCAGCGCGTAGGGCACCGAAACTGCCGGCCGGTCCAGGCCGACGGCCTTTGTGACGTCGACAAAACCGTCTTCGCCGTCGTTGCGCATCAGCTTCAGCGGCCAGGAAACCGCCACGTCGGCGTCGCCATCGCCGTCGAAATCGATCCAGGCCGCACGCGGGCCGGCCTGGGCCAGGCCGATCGATTCGGTCGTATCGCTAAAGCGGCCATCGCCGTTGTTTCGATACATGCGGTTGGGTGAATCCAGATTCGTCACATACAAGTCGAGCCAGCCGTCGCCATCGTAGTCGGCCCAGCTGGCGGCCCGGCCGCGGCCGGCTTCGTTCAGGCTTGCGGCCGCCCTGGTGACATCGCGAAACCTGAAATCGCCGATATTTTCCAGCAGTTCGTCGCGCTTGAGGCCCAGCGTTTCGCCGCGCGCCGCGCCGTGGCCGATGAACAGATCCACGTCGCCATCGTTGTCGAAATCGCCGCAGCTCGCGCCGTGGCGATCATTCTGCTGGCGATATTCCCAGTCCGAAGATTTCAGGCCGGCGGCGGCGCTGCGGTTTATGAATGCCGGCCCGCCGTCTTTTCGGCCACTATTTTCAAGAATGGTCGGCATTTGCCCGTGGTTCATGTACACCAGGTCCAGCTGCCCGTCGCCGTCGATATCCAGCCACAAGGGTCCGAAACCGGTCAAAGCGCCCGGCAAACCGAGTGCCGCTACATCGATCGGCAGCTGCCCGGAGATGTCGGCAAACTGCGGTTCTGCCGGCGCCGAATCGTTGTGACAACCAGTCAATGCCGCCGCTGCAACTGCGACCAGCAGCAGAGCACGGGCGTCATGCCGGATACCGGTCGTGATCGAGCCGACACGGTACCGCCGATGCGGCCGCGCGTTCAGAGCCGATTGCCAGTCGCCTGCGCGCCGAAAATAATCGCTCATGGAACCTCCGGATCACGAAACCAAAAGTGTACTGCAGGCGGGCCTGGCTCGACCGATTGGCCTGATCGATCACGCCGGTGCGATAAACTGTGGCTTGTCAATCATCGACGGCCACTGTCATGCAAATACGATCTCGAGCGCGATCCAGGCCTGTTATTGCAATTGTTCTCGCCATTGCTCTTGCAGTTGTTTTTGCAATGACCCTTTCCGTGCCGGCAAATGCGGCCAGGGTCGGCGAACCGGCCCCGGCCTTCGAACTGCGGGACCAGTCCGGCCAGTCGCATTCATTGAACGATTTCAGGGGTCAGTGGCTGGTGGTGTTTTTCTATCCCAAAGCCGACACGCCGGGATGCACGACTGAGGCCTGCAACTTTCGCGACAACATCTACGCCATCCGCGGCGCCGGGGCCGAAGTCGTCGGCATCAGCGTCGATTCGGTCGCCGACCAGAAGAAGTTTTCCGAAAAATACCAGTTGCCATTCCCGGTCTTGTCCGACAGCGGCGGCCAAACCTGCGACGACTACGGCGTGCTGCGGCGCTTCGGCAACACCGAGGTGGCCAACCGGGAATCGTTTCTGATCAACCCCGACGGCGTGATCGTCAAGCATTATCAAACCGTCTCGCCCGACAGCCACACCCAGGACGTGATTGCCGATCTGGCGCGCTACCAGGAAAACTTCGACGGCTAAAAGCCGGAAACCCGTCGGGCCGTTCCGCATCAGATCGGTCAAATCCGACAGGCTCCGGTGCACCCGTATCAATCGATAACGCCGGAGCCCCGCAGATCCCAGGCCTGCAGCCAGCCCGTCGACTGGTGGCGCATCCCGAACTCGGCCTCCAGCCGGCCGGCAAGGTCCGGCATGTGACCGGCGCCGTAAAAAATCGCCAGCTTGTCGTGGCCGCGTTTGATCTGGGCGCTCAATTCTTCGAGCGCGCGCTGGTTGCGCACCGTGATCAGCGTCGAGCCCTGGCCTGACGACAGGCTGTCGAGCAGGCGCATCTGGTCGGCCAGTTGCGCAGCAAACAAACGCTTGAGCGCAAGCTGGCGGTCTTGGGCGAACAATAGCTTCAACAAGCTGCCCTGTTGACCGGCCGGGTTGCCCGAATCGGCCAGCGTGGCCGCCCAGGCCTTGAACATCAGCCCGGCCAATGACTCGCCGCGGCTGGCCATGCTGGCGGAGAATTCCGGCCCGGTCAGGTCGGCGTGAACCAGGTTGGGCTGCCGGTAGTCGATCTCGTCGAGCTGAAAACTCAAGCCCAGCGCATCTTTCATGCCGCCTTGCAACAGCCCGATCATCGACGTCGAGGCGCCGGCCCCCGAGACCATCGCGTCCGGCTCGCCGACCAGTTCGTACAAAACCGCATCGTAATCGGCAAAACGCCGATCGAGCGCCTTGAAATAGTCCCGATCGGCCACGTGCACGGCGCCGACCAGGTCCACGATCGTGCCGTTCGCATCCCCGTAGCGTGCGATCGCGATTTCCAGGGCCCGCGGTTCACCGCCGGGGTCTCGAGCCACGCGAACGAATTGATCGATGCCGTCGGCAGCAATCGCCGGCCCGGCCTGCAGCGCTGCGGCAAAAATGACAACCGTCATTGCCACTACCGCCAGCGCGGATTGTCCTGCATGATTACGCATGGCGCTTATTATGCATGCCACCGCTCACTCCATCGGCGCCGTAGCGGTTGCCGCACCAATCGCGACATCATGGCCGGCCGCTTCGGCTGCTATCATTTCTGGATTTTACGGATGCGCTTTGCGCCCAGGGCTTTTAAATGTGTGGAATTGTTGCCGCCATCGCGCAGCGTAATGTCGTCCCGCTGCTGATCGACGGATTGCGCCGTCTCGAATACCGCGGCTACGACTCGGCCGGCGTCGCGGTCGTCGACGATCAGGCGGCACTGGTTCGGGAGCGCTCGGTGGGCAAGGTCGCCGCTCTTGCAGACATGCTCCACGACGGCCATTGCGGGCACGTCGGGCTGGCGCACACACGCTGGGCCACGCACGGCAAACCCAGCAAAAGCAATGCCCACCCGCACGTTTCGTCGGACCGGATCGCGGTCGTCCACAACGGCATCATCGAAAATTTCGAGGCGCTGAAGACCGGGCTGGAAGCCGACGGCTATCGATTCCATTCCGAAACCGATACCGAGATCGTGGTCCACCTGGTGCACCAGCAGCTCGAAAAACAGCCGGACATGACCGCGGCGCTACAGGCTGCCATCGCGCAACTGGAAGGCAGCTTCGCGCTGGCGATCATCGATGCACAGCACCCGGACCGGCTTTGGGCCGTGCGCCAGGGCAGCCCGCTGGTAATCGGCGTCGGTGTCGGCGAGCATTTTCTGGCCTCGGATGCCGCAGCGCTGGTGCCGCTGACCCAGCAGGTGATGTTCCTCGAGGAAGGCGACCTGGCCGAAATTCGCCACGACCGGATTCGGATCATCGATGCCCGGGGCGAGGCCGTCGAGCGGGTCGTGCGCATTTCGTCGATTCCGGCCGACAGCGCCGACCGCGGCGCATTCCGGCATTTCATGCTCAAGGAGATTTACGAACAACCCGGCGCGATCGCAGCCACGCTCGACGGCTACCTCGAAGGCGGCCGGATTTTGCCCGATCTGGATCGGCAGATGCTCAGCCAGGTGCGAGCAATCCACATTCTCGCCTGCGGCACCAGCTATCACGCGGGCCTGGTCGCCCGTTACTGGATCGAGGCGCTCGCCGGCATTCCGGTGATGGTCGAAATTGCCAGCGAATACCGCTATCGCACACCGGCCGTGCCCGAAGGCACGCTAATGCTGGCAATCTCTCAATCCGGCGAAACCGCCGACACGCTGGCGGCGCTTGAACTGGCCGCCGAGCGTCGCTACATCAGCCGCCTGGGCATCTGCAACGTGCCTGAAAGCGCCCTGACCCGCATCTGCGACCATGTACTGATGACCCGTGCCGGGCTTGAAATCGGCGTCGCGTCGACCAAGGCCTTCACGACCCAACTGACCGTGCTGCTGCTGCTGGCCGGCGCGCTGGCGCGAGAGCACGGCCTGCCGGAACACAAACTGCACGCGGTCAGCGACTCACTGGGCCAGGTCGTTCAGCAGGCGCGCGAAGTGCTCGCGCTCGATGAGGTCATCGCCGAAGTCGCCAGCCTGATCGCCGACAAGTCCCAGGCGCTGTTTCTCGGCCGCGGTCCGGAATATCCGATCGCCATGGAGGGCGCACTCAAGCTCAAGGAAGTGTCCTACATTCATGCCGAAGGCTACGCCGCCGGCGAATTGAAGCACGGGCCGCTGGCGCTGGTGGATGAAAACCTGCCGGTCATTGTTTCGGCCTCCAGTAACCACGTGCTCGAAAAGCTCAAATCGAATCTGCACGAGGTCCGCGCGCGCGGCGGCCGGATCATCGTGTTCGCCGACCGCAACGTCACGCTGAAAAGCGCCGACGGCATGCGGGTAATCCATCTGCCGATCCCGCATTCGATCGCCTCGCCCATCCTGCAGGTGTTGCCGTTGCAATTGCTGGCCTATCACGTCGGCGTTTTGCGCGGCACCGATGTGGACCAGCCGCGCAACCTGGCCAAATCGGTAACGGTGGAGTAACCACAGGCCCGCTTCCTGCCTGCGCAGGCGAACCCGGTTCGTTGCTCGGCGACCCGGCCGGCCAAAAAAAAACGCGCCGGCATGTGCAGACGCGTTTGTTTCCTATACCTGCAGTCAGGGCGCAGGCGAGTGGTCGATAAACCCCTTCATCAAGACCACTACAGGATCCCCTTCCCCGGGAATGCGTTAGCGGGTCAATTCGTCGCCCGCAAAAGGTTTCGAGGTGCCGGCGACTGGGCCATTTCGTAATCGGTATCGTCCGACTCGAGGTTGACCAGCCAGTCCAGGATGGATTCTTCAGCCATCATGGCGTCGAAATTTGCGGATTCGATGCTGCTCAGGTCCATGTCGCTCTCCTCGCTGTTTGTTGTTTCTGAATCGAACATTTCAGGTTTTTCCTTGGCGCTGTGTTTCAGAATCTCACCGTCTTATATGCAAAGCATGTGCCAAAACCATAAAAAAAGACGAAACAGGCCGAATATACGGGGCCCAGGTGTTTTTGACGCCATTTGGGACAGGGTGCCAAGTGACAATATTGGTCACGGTTTGCGCCGAATTCGTCACTTTTGGCGGCTTCAGTGCGCAGGAGGGGGCCACCAGGGTGCACAATCCTGACCAGTTCCCCAGTGACACCTGCCATGCCACCGTCGCATCGACTCGCCCTGATCGGGATCTGCCTGATCTGGGCCGGAAATTTCATTGCCGCCGCCACCGCCGTTACGGTCCTGCCGCCGATCACCTTCACGGTGCTGCGCTTCGGCATCGTGCTGGTCTTGCTGTTGCCGATGATTCGTCTGCCGCAGCCGGGGCAGTGGACCAACCTGCTGATGGCCTGCTGGTGCATGGGCGCGCTGCACTTCGGCCTGGTATTCGTCGCGCTCGATCGATCCACCGACGTCTCGTCGGTCGCAATCCTGATGCAGGTCTACGTCCCGTTCTCGACCTTGCTGGCCGTGCTGGTGCTCGGCGAGCGGATTGGCTGGCGAACGACCAGCGCCATTGCGCTTTCATTTTGCGGAGTGCTGGTCGTGGGCCTGGACCCGATCGTGCTGGCCCAGCTCGATGTGCTGGCCCTGGTGCTGATGTCGGCGTTCTTTCTCGCGCTCGGCACGATTTTCATGCGCCGGGTTCGAGGGGTCGGGCTGTTCAGCTTCCAGGCCTGGAATGCACTGCTGTCGATTATCCCGCTGGGCATCCTGGCCCTGTTGCTTGAGAGTCCGGTCAGCGTGGTCGCTGAAATGAGCTGGTCGTCAATCGCCTTGCCGGCGCTGATTTATTCTGCTGTCGGCGCATCGATCATCGGCCACGGCACGTTCTACTGGCTGATTCAGCGCCACGAGGTCAACACGGTGACGCCATTTTTGCTGCTTGTGCCGGTGCTGGCCGTGCTGCTCGGCGTGCTGCTGTGGGGCGACCGACCCGGTCCGCGCATTCTGGTCGGCGGTGCCATGGTGATTGCCGGGGTTTTGTGGATGACGCTTCGGGCACGCTACCGGCGCCGTCCGCTGCCCGAGCCGGAGGCACTGGCGGGCCAGTAAATCCGCTTGAACGCTTGCTGAACCGATCGTTCAGGCTTGATTCAATCGCCCGGATGCAAACTGGCGCCACCTGACCAACAACCGGGATGACGCCATGGAAACCTTGATCCTCGCGACCACTGCGGCCCTTGCCCTGAACCTTGCCAGCGCCGAGGCCGACCCCAGCCGACCCGGGCTCATGGCGGCCGAGCGCGGCCAGGTCACGGTCCGACACGAAAGCCGCAGCCATGCGCCGGCGCGAAGCCAGAACCGGCAAAGGCTGCAACCCGAGCGCCATGCCGGACGCGCACGTGCCAATCGCAGCCATCGCGACCCCAGACACGAACAGGCACACGAGTATGCAGCCACGGCAGTGCGCCAGGCCCGCGAGATTCGCAGCCTTGGCTACAATCCCGATCACCCGCGTTGGTCGACGAAGCACCGCGGCCATTACCGGTGGGCCTTGCATGCCAATCCGGATCAAATGCATCGCGAAACGCGCAAACGGGCCAACAAGCTACGCGAATTGCGCCGCTATCAATATGAAAGCAGACCATATCGCCGTGGCTATTGAACATCTGTCCGGGATCCGCAAGCGCGGTCCCGGGCATTTCAACAGCCGACCACGAACCGATCAATCGAATAGCGGGGAAATCGTATATTTATTTTTCCGGATCTCGTGTCCCGGGATCGACCTGGTACCAGGCCGCCATGACCCGCTCAAGCTCTTCCAGGCCCAGCCCGGAAGACGCCGAAAAAGCCTGCACGCCGGCCACGCCGCCCAGCGCGTCGCGCACGCGGCGCACCGTCTCGGTCCGCTTGCCATGACCCAGCTTGTCGGCCTTGGTCAAAACCACGTGCACAGCCAGGCCGCGGTCCAACGCAAACTGCGCCAGCTGAACATCGCCTTCCTTGAGCGGGTGGCGGATATCCATGACGATCACCAGGCCGGCCAACGCATCACGGGTTTCGAGGTACTTTTGAATCAGGCCCTGCCAGTGCTCCCTGAGGTCTGCACTGACGGCGGCGTAACCGTAGCCGGGCAAATCCACGAGGTGGTGCTGCTGGTCCATCTGGAAAAAGACCAGTTGCCGGGTGCGGCCCGGCGTGCGACTGGTCCGCGCCAGCGCATTGCGCCGGCACAGGCGGTTGATCAGGCTCGACTTTCCGGCATTCGATCGACCCGCAACAGCCACCTCGAAGCCCTGGTCTGGCGGTAACTGCGACCGGTTGTGCACGCTGATAAGGTATTCTGCCTTTTCAACAAGGCGTCGGATTTCGGACATAGTCTGTTCTGGCGGTTTCAATCAGGCGATAATATCGGATTATTCACCCAATACTAAGTAATGGAGCGAAACAGAATGCTTCGAGTCTCAATTGTTCTCCTGTTGCTGGTCTCATCGACCGTATTTGCCGTCGGTGACCCGGAGGCAGGCGAATCCAAGGCCGGTGTTTGCGCAGCATGTCACGGCATGGACGGCAACAGCCAGGTCGCCCAGTGGCCGAAAATTGCCGGCCAGCACGAAGGCTATCTGGCACGTCAAACTCGCATGATCCGCGACCAGCAGCGCGAGGTGGTGCAGATGTACCCGATCGTGATGAACCTGTCAGACCAGGATATTGCCGACATTTCGGCCTGGTACGCATCGCAGACCATCAAGCCGGGCGTGGCCGAGGAGGCACTGGTCGAACAGGGGCGTTTGCTGTATCACGGCGGCAACCACGAAAGCGGCGTGCCGGCCTGCATGGGCTGCCACGGCCCGACCGGCAACGGCATACCCGGCACCGGCTTTCCGATGCTGCGCGCCCAGCATGCCGAATACACCGGCGCCCGTCTGAAGCGATATCGCGATGGTGAAAGCTACGACGAAAACAGCAAGATCATGGTTGGTGTTTCCGGAAAGCTGACCGATGCCGAAATCAATGCCGTCAGCTCCTACATCGAAGGCCTGCACCGCGCCGAATGAAGCTTGGCGACGCGCAGTCCATGCTTTGTGAACCGGAAGCGATTCAAGCTGTCTGTAATGAGTCAGGGTTCGCGCCCGCATCCGTTCTTGTCCATCAACGAATAAAGTAGGTCATCATGAAAAAACCAATTCGACTTTTCAACTGCCTCGCCCTTCTCGTCGGCGCGCTTACATTTACCACGGCCGGTGCGCAATCGTTTCAGGAAGGCGTTGACTACGAACGCATCTCCGGCCCGGACGTGTCCGATGACAACAGCACCGTCGAGGTCGTCGAAGTCTTTGGCTACCTGTGCCCGCATTGCCGCAGCTTCCAGCCTTTCGTCAGCAGCTGGGAGCAGCAATTGCCCGAGCAGGTCGAATTCAGCCGTCTGCCCGTGTCGTTCAGCCCCAGTTGGGAACCGTTTGCCCGCGCCTACCACACGGCAAGCAGCATGGACATCATCGACCAGTCCCATGAAGCACTGTTCGTGGCGCTGCACGACGAACGCAAGCAATTCGGCTCGATGTCCGACCTGGCTGAATTCCACGCCCAGTTCGATGTCGACGCCAAGGAATTCGAGTCCACATCAAAGTCCTTTGCGGTCGAATCGCGCATGCGCATGGGCAACGCACAAATCGGAAAATGGGGCGTACGCTCGACGCCGACACTGGTCATCAACGGCAAGTACCGGGTCAGCCCGCAGCGGGGCAAAACATTTGAAGACATGTTGAAGGTGGCCGACTTCGTGATTGCCAAAGAGCTCGAAGCCAACCGATCCGAATCGGCGGACAGCGAATCCTGACGGCCGCCTGGAGCGCATCGGCTTTGTGCCCGTGGCGACCCACGCCGTGAGCACCGAGCCGATGCAAACCCTCAACCTGCTGAGCTTCAATATCCAGGCCGGCAGCAGCACCACCCGCTATCGCCAGTACGTCACCCGAAGCTGGCGCCAGGTGCTGCCAAACAATCAACGTGTGACCAACCTGGATGCCATATCCGAACTGGTTTCGGGTTACGACATCGTAGGCCTGCAGGAAGTCGATTGCGGCAGCCTGCGATCCGGCTTCGTCAACCAGGCCAAGTACCTGGCCACCCACGCCGGCTTTCCGTGGTGGACACACCAGGCCAACCGCAAGGTCGGCGTCATCGCGCATGCCGGCAACGGCGTGCTGAGCCGGTTCACGCCCAGCCGTGTCGATGAGCACCGCTTGCCCGGCGCCATTCCGGGGCGCGGCGCGCTGATGATGAAGTTTGGCGAAGGCGAAAATGCGCTGTGGATCGTGGTCCTCCACCTTGCGCTGGGCCGCCGCGCCCGGATGCAACAGTTAAGCTACGTGGCCCACCTGGTGGCCCAGCACAAAAACGTGATTATCATGGGCGATCTCAATGCCGTGCCCAACAGTCACGAAGTGGAGAAATTCTGCGAGCACGCCGGCGTCGCGCTTCCGGCGGCGCCGCCGAACACCTTCCCCAGTTGGGAGCCCAGGCGCGCGATCGACCACATCATGATTTCGCCGTCGATCGAAGTGCTCGAGGTCGCGGCACTTGATTCACAATTGTCCGACCATCTGGCGTTGACCACGCGAATCCGCTTGCCCGATGGTCTTTCATTGCAGCGCCATGTGAGTGGCGACGAAAAGCAGGAAAATGCCGAACAGCCGGGCCAGGCCGGCTGAACCGATCCGGTGCGCCAGCTTGGCACCCAGCGGCGCACTCGCCGTACCGGCAATGCCGATCACGATTACGCCAGGCAAATACCAATATCCGACCGCCCCCGGCCACAAGGACTGCTTCCAGCCCTCGATCAGAAAGCCAAGGCTGCCGGCCAGCGCGATCGGCCAGCCGCAGGCAGCCGCGATGGCGACCGCACGCAGCGTCGAATATCCATTCCAGGAAAGGTAGGGCACGTTGAAGCTGCCGCCGCCGATGCCGATCATCGCCGAGAGCGCGCCAATCAGCGGACCGGCGACGCCCCAGAATCGCAGCCGGGTCCTGGCCGGTCTCGCTGCCGATACACTGACTTTGTTGCCAAGGCGTTCGCCGAAGATCATGCGAAGCCCGATCAAGGCCGTGAACAGCGCAAAAATGCGCGCCAGCATGAGGCCTGAAATTTGCGTTGCAAGCCAGGCACCGCCAAGGGCGCCGAGTGCAACCGATGGCCCCAGGCGCGCCACCGCATGCCAGTCGACGCTGCCGCGCCGCGCGTGTGCCCAGGCGCTGCCGGCCGAAGTCAGCAGCATCGAGCCCAGTGCAGTGGCCACCGCCATCGGAACTGCAATATCCGGGCCGGCACCCTGGACGACCAACAGCGCGGTCACCGCCGGCACAATCACCAGACCGCCGCCAATGCCGAGCAAACCGGCCAGCAGCCCGGCGGCAATGCCGATCAACAAAAGCGCAACGATTTCGAACAACGGCGGTCCCTTTTATCAACAAAAACATTCAAGGCGAAGATGCAGATTACTATGAATTGGCGTGTAGTCCTGGCCCTGGCAATCAGCTTGCCCGGCTTGTCGAACCCTGTGCGGGCCGACGATGCAAGCCTGTATGCGAGCGAACGCGCGGTGTTCCAGGCGGCCTGGACTGCAGCCGGCCGCGGCGATATCGACGCGCTGGAAGATGCCATCGAGGCGATACCCGACTACCCGCTAACCCCTTACCTGCAGTTTGAGCTCAAGCGCCAGCAGATCGACCGCCAGGGCGGCCCGGAAATGGAACGATTCCTGGCCCGGTTTCGGGACTGGTCGTTTGCCGACCGGCTCGAGCAACAATGGTTGACCAGCCTGGGCCAGGCGGGGCGCAATGCCGACCTGTTGCGCTATGGCGAACCAGCACGCGACGTGGCAACACAATGCCGGCTTGCCGCAGCCCGGCTGGCCAATGGCGACACCGGCGGACTGGAAGCCCGGATTCGCGCGGCATGGCTCAGTCCAAAATCGCAGCCCAAGGCCTGCGACCCCCTGTTTTCGTGGTGGAAAAGACAAGGCAATCCGGACATCGACACTGCCTGGCAGCGCTTTGGCCTGGCCATCGAGGCCGGCGAAACACAATTGGCTCGCTACCTGAGGCGCTATCTTGCACCCACCGACAGGATGCTGGCCGACGGCTGGCTGAAGCTGGCCGACCGCACCGCGGCCGGCCTGGCCGACGCCCGAGCCTGGCCCGACCAGCCACGCGCCCGTCAACTGGTCGCCTGGGGTCTGCACCGCCTGGCCGGCAACGACTGGCAGCGCGCAAGCGCACTGCTCGAGGGGCTGGAGCGAACTTTTTCGTTCACCGGCGACGAGATTGGCCCCGTCCGCAGACGCATCGCGCTGTTCCAGGCGGTCGATCTGGAAGCCGAAGCCATCGACTCCATCGACGCCCTGGGTTCGCCGTGGGTCGACCAGCAAATGCTGGAATGGCGGTTGCGTGCAGCGCTGGCCAACGGGCTTTGGTCCGAAGCGCTCAACAGCATTCAGCGCATGCCGGCCGAACAGCAACTGCGCGAACGCTGGCGCTACTGGCGCGCCCGGGCGCTGGCCGAACTCGACCGGCCGGCAGCCGGCCTGGTGTATGCAACGCTGGCAACCGAAGCCGACTACTACGGCTTTCTGGCCGCGCTGCAAAGCAATCAGCCGCTGACCTTGTGCAGCCGCGACATCCAGGCCGACGGCGATGTCCAGCGCCGGCTGTTGCGGGATGCCGAGTTCGAGCGCGCGAACGAGCTGTTTCATGTCGGTCTGGCATGGCATGCGCGTTGGACCTGGAACCGTGTCAGCCGCCGGCTCAGCAACGCCGAACTCCAGCAGGCCGCGCTGCTGGCCGCGGCGATCGGCTGGCACGACCGGGCCATCCACGCCCTTGGACAAGCCAGGTCCATGGATGCCTACCCGTGGCGCTTTCCGATGATCGAGCGCGAACGGATTCAGAACGAATCGCGCCGCCACGGCATCGACCCGGCGCTGGTCATGGGGCTGATGCGGGCCGAGTCGGCAATGCAGGCCGACGCACGCTCGCCGGCCGGCGCACGCGGCCTGCTGCAATTGATGGACGGCACGGCCCGCGAAGTCGCCCGCCGCAACAAGCTGGCCTACAAGGGTCCAGCCGATCTCTATGAGCCCGACAAGAACATTGCCCTTGGCACGGCGCATCTTGGCGAACTGAACCGGCGCTTCAGCGGCGACTGGACACTGGTCGCTGCCGCTTATAATGCCGGCATCAGCAGCGCCGAGCGCTGGCGGCGCGAACGGCCCGACCTGCCCGGCGACATCTGGCTGGAAACGCTGCCGTTTTTCGAAACCCGCGATTACGTGCCCCGGGTGCTGGCATTTGCGACCGTTTACGAGTGGCAGCTTGGCCGCAGGCCCGAAGTGCTTGCAAACAATCTGCTTGAAAACAGCCCGGAAAAAACCGCCTTTGGCTGCCCGACAAGCCAGGCCGCGGCGCCCTGATCCAACCGTCGGAAAACAGGATTTTTAACGTAAATGAAAAAATACAACGACAATCCACTGGCCTACGTCGGCGCCTCGCCGATCCATGGAAAGGGCCTGTTCGCGCGCCAGGATATTGCCTATGACACCTGGATCGGCACCTACGCGGGCCCCTTCACGCTCGACGACGGCATGCACGTGCTGTGGATCTGGAGCGACGAAAACGATCGCTGGGAAGGCATCCACGGCAACAATGAAATGCGCTTTCTCAACCACTCCAAACAGCCCAACGCCGACTGGTGGGGCGATGAACTCTACGCCCTTCGCGCGATAGAAAAGGACGAGGAAATCACCTTCCACTACGGCGATGAGTGGGAAGATTAAAACCGGTCTTTAAGTGTTAGGAATCAGGTTTTAAGTTCGACCACGCAGGGCCGGCGCCATGATCGGCACCCTGGATCGCCCCCGAAAAAGTAGACACCTTTTTGAAAATAATCATAGAGGTGTTTTATGCAAATCAAAACTTGTCGTGTTTTCTCGCAGGAGTTCAAGGAGAAAGCGGTCCGGGCGTCTTTCGAATCTCCGGAGTCAGTCGCGCTCGTCGCTGGTAAATTAGGTCTTGACCCGGGTCTACTGAGCAAATGGAGAAGACAGATGGCCCGCCGAGAGGATGCCAAGAAGCCAGATTTCAGCAACTTGACTACGCCCACGCGACCCTGGAGCAATTTCTGGTAAGCCGAGCCGATGAACGACACGGCATTTTCGGTTACCGCAAGTTGCACGAGGAAGCGGTAGTGGCTGGTCATATTTGCAGCCCGAATCGGCTTCAGAGGCTTCTGCAAGGCCTTGGCTACCGATCCGTGGTGTCAACCAAGCCCGGTTACAGGAAGCCCGATCCCGGCCTTCCGGTATTGCCAAACCTGCTCAACCGTGAGTTCAATGTGGCGGTACCGGATCGAGTCTGGGTCTCTGACATCACCCAGATCCGGTGTTTTCAAGGGTGGCTCTATGTGGCTGGGGTTCTTGATCTTTACAATCGCGAGGTCATCGGCTTCGCGATGGACGCCAGTTGATATTCCAGTCCGACCAGGGTGCCCAATACCGATCCGAAGAGGTGATGCGATGGCTGACGCGCCGCCAGATCACCATCAGCATGTCCCGGAGAGGCAATTGCTGGGACAACGCCTGCTCCGAGAGCTTCTTTTCTCTGCTGAAGAAGGAGTGGCTTCACCGGCTCGGGCTGATCACTCGAATGGAAATGACCGCTGAGGTAAAGTACTACGCAACACAGTTCTACAATACGATCCGTACGCACGGGACGCTGGGTTTGAAAGCTCCCGCGTCCTTCGGAATAGAAGAGTGAAATCCCGTGTCTACTTTAGCGGGGTCGGTCTACCTAACACCTAACACCTAACACCTAACACCTAACACCTAACACCTAACACCTAACACCTGTTTTATCGAACCGGAGCGCCCTTGAAAATCACATCCTGGAACGTCAACTCGCTGAAAGTCCGGCTCGACCAGGTGCTGGAATGGCTCCAGGCCAACCAGCCCGACGTGCTCGGTCTGCAGGAAACCAAGCTTCGGGACGAGAATTTCCCGGTCGAGGCACTTGCCGAAATTGGATACTCGGCGGCGTTTTCCGGCCAGCCGACCTACAACGGCGTGGCGCTGCTCAGCCGCGAGCCCGCCCAGGACATTCAGCTGGAGATCCCCGGCTTCGGCGACCCCCACAAGCGCGTCATCGCCGGCACATTCCACGGCGTTCGGGTCGTCAACCTGTATGTGGTCAACGGCAAGGCCGTTGGCGATGAAAAATACGAATGGAAGCTGAAATGGCTGATCGCCGTAACCGACTGGATTGCCGAACAACTCAAGCACCATGAAAAGCTGATCGTGATCGGAGACTTCAATATCGCACCCGAAGACCGCGACGTCCATGATCCGGAAGCCTGGCACGAGAAGATCCTGTGCTCGACACCCGAGCGCACCGCCCTTGGAAAAATGCTGGACCTGGGGCTGACCGACAGCTACCGGCTGTTCGAGCAGCCCGAACGCGTGTTCTCATGGTACGACTACCGCCAAATGGCATTCCGACGCAAGCGCGGCTTGCGGATCGACCTGGTGTTGTGCTCGGATGCGCTCAAACATCAATGCACCGCCAGCACCATCGACCTCGAACCCCGCGCCCACGAACGCCCGTCCGATCACTGCCCGGTCACGGCTGAGTTTGCTGTTTGACCGAACCAAGACAATGGGCCACGGAAAACAGATTCAGCTTTCGTGGTGTGGATCAGCGCAGCACAGCTACCCGCTTTGGGCCGGGCTTTTGCTACCCGCTTACCGCTTTCCGTAAGTTAAAAAGATACCTGACCGGCGTCGTGTCTCAGTAGGGTGGATAAGCGCAGCGCATCCACCATGTTTTGGCTTTAAAAAGCTTGAAGCTGGTGGATGCGCTGCGCTTATGCCACCCTACAAAAGCTCCAATTCAAGCAGTAGAGCCAAATACTGAGGCACGACGCGAGTCAGGAAAAGATATAACTGCAGCGAAGATTGAACTGGCCCCGTCGCCATGTCGGCCGCAATCAGCTTGTCTCTCGGCGTTCCGGCAAGGCCTCGGCGCGAAAATAGTAGAAGGGTACATTGAGCGCCGAGAACGCCGTCCACAGACGCCGAGAGACAAGCCTTTCGGCGGCTCCGGACGCCGCCGGGCGTGGCCGTTCCACGTCGAGGATGTCGCGATCGAGTCAAACGCCGCAGTCTGAACGCTCGCCCGGCCCCTTCAATCAGCGGACAGGACGCGTCTTCGGAAAGCGTAGCGAGCGCGCGCCTGGTGGTGGCCGCCGGAGCGCAGAAACCGCAGCGTACATTTTAGTACGTGAGGATTTCGAGCACCGCCGGACGCCGCCAGGCGTGTGCGCAGTAGCTTTCCGGAGACGCAAACCGCCCTGCTGCCCGACCTGCTCGTAGCGGGGGCGCTCAGGTGCTGCGGCTGTGGGGTTTTACGATCGAGCGAACCGCAGGCGTGGCCGTTCCACGTCGAGGATGTCGCGATCGAGTCAAACGCCGCAGTCTGAACGCTCGCCCGGCCCCTTCAATCAGCGGACAGGACGCGTCTTCGGAAAGCGTAGCGAGCGCGCGCCTGGTGGTGGCCGCCGGAGCGCAGAAACCGCAGCGTACATTTTAGTACGTGAGGATTTCGAGCACCGCCGGACGCCGCCAGGCGTGTGCGCAGTAGCTTTCCGGAGACGCGTCAGGCGAAGCCGGCTGGGCTCCACTGATCCATCATCTTCCGATGCGCCGCTTCCAGCCGCTCGGCCATCAGGCCGGAGAATCGGCGCACGATCTGGTAGCCGAATGCCGGGTCTTGTTCGCAATCGGCCAGCACCGCTTCGCCGTCGAATTCAAGCAGTTTGCAATCGCTTTCGGTGCGCGCGTTGAAGGTCCAGCGGTAGGGCGACATCAACCAGGACCAGCCCAGCACTCGAACGGGCTTCAAATGCTGCACTTTGAGCGTAGGGCCCGTGACAGCGGGGATTTCGATTGAAATCTCGCCGTCGATCAACAGGTAAAATTGTTTTGCCGGGTCACCGCCGCGAAACAGGCAGGTGCCTTCTTCGACCGATATTTCCTTCGCGCGCGAAGCCAGCAGCTCCAGGCGCTCATCGCTCAAACCCTCGAAAACCGGCGCCTCGGCCAGTGCCTGCTTGATACTTTGTTTGCTCACCGCGTATCTCCCGAAGTTAATTCCGCTACGCTCAGAATACCGCAAATGGGCCGGTAGTCTGCACGGCGGATGCCATTCGGGCCTCGCTCGCGAGTTCATCCATCAATCGCACTGATCTCGCCCTTGCACCGACTCACGATGCGGCTTCCTCAGATCAACATGAGCGCCGGCAACATCGAGATATCGCCACGAACATTTCTACAATGCAGCTCCCGGGAATCTGTCGGGCTTCGCGCCGACCTGCGATCGGCCCGGTCTTACCGGCTAGCAGCCTGTCGGACTTGACCGACCCAAAGCGATGGGAAGCCGGTTGGAGTCAGATTTTCCGACCTTTTGAGGCGAATAATGGGTCTATTTAGCGAAAAAGAGCGGAGAAACTGGCCCAATCCGGCTTTTCCGCGGCAGTACATCAACAACGGCTCAGCGTTCAGTCCGACAGGCTGCTAGCCGAGAATCGAGCCGACCCCGCCGGTCAGATTGAAGACCTCGGTAAAGCCCTGCTTGCGATAATGTTCGGCAACTTCCTGGCTCGACAGCCCCAGGTTGCAGACAAACACCAGCGGCGTCTTGCGGTCGGCTTCGTTCAACTCGGCCATCAGGGCCGAATCCAGCGGGCGCGCGATTTCCAGCGGCTTTTGACTGCGATCCGGTTCGGCTCGCGTATCGACCACAATGATGCGTTCACCGGCGTTGATGCGGCCCTGCAACTCGTCGGCCGACATTTGCTTGACCGGGGGCGGCGCGCCGGGCAAATCCAGTTTCAGGCCTTCGCCCTGCACTGTTTCGACCCAGTCGATGCGCGCGCCGCGTGCGCGCTGCGCCGAGGCCAGGTCCATCAGCACCGTCAGGTCGCCGGCGGTCGACTGAATTTCAGTGCCCGATTTAGGCCCCAGGTGAAATTGCGCGTCCCAGTCCGAACCGACCTTGAAATGCAGATGCTGGCCCGGGTAGGCATCCAGGAACTCGCTGATTTTTTCAGCGGCCCTTGGCGTGATTTCTATTTCCGGCGGGGTGCGATCCGGCGCTTCGAGCCCGAAAAGATCATGCAGTTCGCCGGCGTTGAACATTTCCATGATGATGTCGCAACCGCCGACCAGTTCACCGTCGACATACAACTGCGGGATCGTTGGCCAGTTGCCAAAAGCCTTGATTCCTTCGCGAATTTCCGGATCCTCGAGCACGTTGACGCTGGCATAGTTGCCCTCCAGCAGGCTGTCCAGCGCGCCGGCGGTCTGGGCCGAAAAGCCGCACTGCGGCATCTTGGGCGTTCCTTTCATGAACAATACGACCTTGTGGCCGGTAACCAGGTCGTGGATGCGATCGCGCGTTGCGGGTTCAAGTATCATTTCGGGTCCTTGCAAATCTAAAGTTGGTTTCCTGACCTGACGAGTGGGGCCAGGGCCGGTCCGAATCAAGCCTCGCGATTGGGCAAAAGACATTGCGCAATTGATTTCGGGCTCAGGATAGCACTGCTGAAGGTGATCGCAGGCCTTGAAGTCGAGGCCCTGGCCGCCTGTCGGACTTGACCGATCCAAAACGATGCAAAGCCGCTTGCGTCCGGTTTTTTGATCTTTTGGAGCCAATTGTAGGCCTGCGGCACGAAAAAGAACGACAGATCTGGACCAGGCCGACTTTTCCACAGTAAATCGGCGTTCAGTGCGACGGGCACAGCAGGGCTCCGCGCTCACCCATTCCGGGCCCGCTGGTTGCCAACGATGAGGCAGGCACTGGAGCCAGCGGGCGTCCATCTTCGCGTTCCGACGGCGATATCATAGCGCGATGGACAAGCAGCACATTAAAGCGGCCAGCCGCGTGGCTGAAGTTCGCTACGAAATCCGCGGCCGGCTGGCCCGGCGCGCCCACGAACTCGAGCGCGAAGGCCATGAGATCCTGCACCTGAACGTCGGCAACCCCGGCGCTTTCGGCTTGCACGCGCCGGAAACCATGCGCGAGGCGATCGTGCGCAATCTCAAGGCCAGCGACGCCTACGGCCCGCAGACCGGCATTTTCCCGGCCCGCGAAGCCGTCGCCATCCACTTCCAGGAACGGGGTCTGATCGAGACCCGGTTCAACCAGGTACTGATCGGCAACGGCGTATCGGAACTGGTGGATTTAAGCCTGCGGGCGCTGCTCGAGCCCGGCGACGAAGTGCTGATCCCGGCCCCGGACTATCCGCTGTGGACCGCCGCCGTGGTTCTCAATGGCGGCCGTGCGGTCCACTACGAATGCAGCGCCGCGAATCGCTTTTTGCCGGACCCGGCCGCGATCGAGGCACAGATTACGCCCAGAACCCGGGCGCTGGTGCTGATCAACCCGAACAACCCCACCGGGGCGGTCTATCCCAAAGCCTTGCTGGTCGAGCTCGCCGACATCGCCGAGCGTCACGGCCTGGTGCTGTTTTCCGACGAGATCTACGATCGAATCACCTACGACGAAGCTGAATTCGTACCCATGTCGACGCTGGTCGAAAACGGCCTGTGCGTGTCCTTCGGCGGCCTGTCCAAGGTCTACCGGGCCTGCGGCTGGCGCGTCGGCTGGATGGTTTTTACCGGCGAGCTCGACCATGCCGAAGAATATCGCCTGGCCGTGGAGAAGCTGGCCGCCTTGAGGCTTTCATCGAATGTACCGGCCCAATGGGCGGTTCAGACTGCGCTGGGCGGCTACCAGTCGATCGACGAATTGACCCGACCCGGCGGGCGGCTTTACGAGGCGCGCGCTGCGGTCATCAAGGCGGTGGCCGCATCACGCTGGCTGGAACTGGTGCGCCCCGATGGGGCGATGTATGCCTTCCCATCGGTCAGGTGCGCGCCCGATGCCGGTTTCGATGATCATGCCTTCGCCGCGCGCGCGCTGGAAAAAGCGCACATCCTGCTCGTGCCCGGCACCAGCTTCAATATTTCCGACGCGCGCCACTTCCGCATCACCCTGCTGCCCGAACCGCCACGCCTGGCGCGCGCGATCGAGGCCATCGACGACCTGCTGGACGATGAACTCAACGCATGAACCGGCGCATCAAACAAGCTGTGAACCAACCCATGAGACAAGCCAAAAACCCCCTGCTGGCCGAGGGCCTGCCGAGCTTTGGCTCGATTGGCCCCGAGCACGCCATCGATGCCATCGATCAGCGTCTGGCACAGTACCGCCAACTGATCGCCGATATCGAAACCGGCGCGCTCGCGAATTCGCCCGGGACGATTGAAAAAGAGATACGCGCCGATGACGCGCTGGCGCTGGTGTGGTCGCCGATCGGCCATCTGCATGCCGTCGTCAATAGCCCGGGCTGGCGCGAAGCCTTCAGCGCCTGCCTCGAAAAAATTACCGATTTTTATACCGCCCGCGGCCAGAACCGGGCCTTGTTCGAGTGCTGGAGCGCGGTCGCCGCCGACCCATCGTTCAGTTCCGAATCAGCGGCTTTCCAGCGCATGGTCGAGCAGGAGCTGATTGATTTTCGTCAATCTGGCGTCGACCTGGAGGGCGATGCGCGCGAGCGCTTCGCCGAAATCAGCCGGCAGTTGTCGCGGCTTGGCAATACCTTTGGCAACCATGTGCTCGACGCCACCGAGGGCTGGTTCGAGCATTTCGATAACGCCGCAGCACTGGCCGGCCTGCCGCAAGCCGAACTCGATACGCTGGCCGCCACAGCCCGCGCGGCCGGCAAGACCGGCCGGCGCGCCAACCTGTCCTACCCGTGCTACCAGGCCATCATCACCTACGCCGCCGACCGTCAATTGCGCGAACGCTTCTACACCGCCCATGCGACCCGAGCATCGAGCCAGGGGCCGCAGGCAGGCGAAAACAACAACGAGCCGGTCGTTCAGCAGATGCTCGCCCTGCGCCGCGAACAGGCCCGGCTGCTGGGCTATTCCAGCGCCGCCGAACTCAAGCTGTCGCGCCGCATGGCGGCCGGCGTCGAGGCCATCGAACATTTCCTGGACGACCTGGCCGATCGCGCGCGCCCGGCCGCACGCGCCCAGCTGCAGGAACTGACGGCTTTTGCGCAACAGTCCGACGGCCCCGAACAGCTGCAGCCCTGGGACATTGCCTATTTCTCCGAAAAGCTTCGCGAGCAGAAACTCGGCCTGAGCCAGGAAAAGCTCAAGCCATGGTTCGAGCTCGAAGCGACACTGAGCGGGCTGTTCGAGCTGGCCGGCACGCTGTTTGATGTCGGCCTGGAACGTGATGACACGGTCGAAACCTGGCACCCCGACGTTCGCTACTACCATGTCCGGCTCGGCCCGGACCAGCCGGCGGCCGGGCTCTATATCGACCTGTATTCCCGTTCGGGCAAGCAGGGCGGGGCCTGGATGGATGTCTGCCGCCAGCGCCTGGCCATCGGCACCACGCCACGCGCGCCGGTCGCCTACCTGACCTGCAATTTCGCCAGCCCGTCCGAAGGCCTGCCCAGCCTGCTGACCCACGATGACGTCGAGACGCTTTACCACGAATTCGGCCATTGCCTGCATCACCTGCTGACCCGGGTCGACTGGCCGCCGGTGGCCGGCATTTCCGGCGTCGAGTGGGACGCCGTCGAATTGCCCAGCCAGCTGCTGGAAGGATGGGTCTGGGAGAAGGAATTTCTCAACCGCTTTGCGCGCCATTACCGCAACGGCCAGCCGCTGCCCGAGGCCTGGATCGATGCGCTGGACGCGGACCGTAAATTCATGGGTGCGCTCGGCCTGCTGCGCCAGGTCGAATTTGCAACGACCGATCTTGCGCTCCACAAGCAGGCCATCGACGATCCGATTGCGCTCGCCCACGACATCCACGAGCGCGTGGCGATTACGCCCATGCCGGCGTTCAACCGTTACCTGATGAGCTTCAGCCACCTGTTCGACGGCGGCTACGCGGCCGGCTACTACAGCTACCTCTGGGCCGAGCGCCTGGCCCGCGACGCCTTCGAGCTGTTTCGCCGCCACGGCCTGTTCGACCGAGACATCGGCGATCGCCTGCGCCGCGAAGTGCTGGAAGTCGGCGGCAGCCGTCCGATGCACCAGTCCTGGCAGGCATTTCGAGGCCGCGAGCCGGCGCTGCAACCGCTGTTGGACGCCTACGGCATCGAGGCTGACGCCGCTCGACCGACATGAAACCGCACGCCCATCGCAACGAACTGGCGCGCCTGCTGTACGCGACCCGAAATTCCCTGAAAGGCTATGTTCGCGTATGGCGCGACGAGGCCGCATTCCGGTCGCAGGTATTGGCGCTGATCGGCCTGCTTCCTCTGGCCGCATGGCTGGCCCGGGACTGGACCCAATTCGGCCTGCTGGTCTCGGCCTGGTTGCTGGTGCTGGCGGCCGAGCTCGGCAACTCGGCGATCGAGGCGGCCGTGGATCGAATCGGCATGGAGCACCACGACCTGACCGGCAAGGCCAAGGATGCTGGATCGGCCATGGTCATGACCGCGATGATCATCGCCGGCCTGGTCTGGGCCGGGATGCTGGTCGACCGGCTGCTGGCTTGAAAAAGCCGGCCCCGGGCGGGCTTGCAGCAGAAGACGTTCCAGCAGACTCCTGGACATCAAAAAAGCCCCGCCGGATGATTTCCGGCGAGGCTTCGGGTCGTTTCAGCCCTTGAAGGCCTCGTCGATGGGTGTGTCTGCAATGTGGTTGTTGTAGTTCGACATGGTTTTCATGCCGATGCCCACGATCACATCCTGCACCTGGGATTCCGAATAGCCGGCATCGAAAAATGCCTGCAGGTCGTCATCCGACGGCAGGCCGCGCTTTTCGACCATGGTACGGGTAAAGCCGAACAGGGCATCCAGCTTTGCGTCCGGCAGCTTGTCGCCGCTGTTGATTGCTTGCAGAACCGATTCGTCGACGTTCTGCATTTTCGCGATCGCCGTATGCGCGGCCTTGCAATATCCGCAGTCGTTCTCGGTGCTGACGGCCAGCAGCACGGTCTGCTTTTCGGCTGCCGAGAAATCGGTCTTTTCAAAGATCTGGGACAGCGACATATAGGCCTCGAGCAGCGCCGGCGAATTGGCCATCACGCCCAGGATATTGGGTATGAAGCCGTAGTTTTTCTCGGCTTTTTCGAGTAGCGGACGCGATGCCTCGGGGGCATTTTCCTTGTTGAGTATTTCGAGATTCATGTCCAGCTCCTGAAATTTTCTTCAAATGAAATGACGGTGATGAGCGGTCAGACCATGCGTCAAACAAGACGCCCGGCGGGACCGATCGTTCCATCATAGATCAGGCCGGAACCGGTTGATTTCAAGGCCGGCCGCAAGCCCAGCGGTCGAAACAGCATTCGCTGCCGGTGCCGGTCTCGTCGCTTCGGCTCGCCTCAGCGGCAGGCATGCGGCGCCGAAAGCGGCCACTGCCTGATTCGGGAGTCAACGTTGCGCTGCCGGTCCATGCCGCCGACCAGGACCAGCGAATCGGCCCGCGCAATCAACCCGCGGTAATCCATGCCGGGCTCCGGCATCGGCTCATGGCAATGCCATTGGCCGGTTTCGGTATCGACGCTGACGACCGACTCGAAGGCGTCAGCTGCTTCGCCGTCATAGCCCTGGCCGTCGTAGTTGTAGGGCCGGTCGGCACCACCGGCGAAGACCACCCGTTGCTCGCCGCCGTGCGTCAGGCCGACAGCGCCGGCGCGATAGCGCGGGCCACCCGGCATCGGCGCCAGCGGTTTCCAGTCCAGCCTGCCGATATCGTCTTGGCGAATGCTCGCCAGCCAGCACTGGTCGCTTTCCAGGAAGCGCCGCGGGCCGTCGGCCGGGTAATCTACATAGGCGCCGCCGCAAATGGCCATTCGATTCCCCGTGATGCCGCCGGCGTGCCCGAAAACCGGCTTGCCGGGCCACGGTTCGGCTTGTTGCCAGGTATTGTTCCGGCTATCCCAGACCTGCACCAGGTTGACGTTGCCGCTGTTGCTCCAGCCGCTGACCAGGTAAACGTAGCGGTCCCGGTAGACCAAAGCCACCGAATCATCGACCGGCACCGGCATCCTCGAAACCCGGGTCCAGGCCGGCTCCGGCGCGATCTCAAGGCGATAGACGCCGGGCGTGGAGCGCTCGACATGGTCCTCGGCCACGGTATATCCGCCGATGACATAAATGGCGCCGTCGACGACCACGGCGTGGCTGCCCAGGCGGCCGGCCAGGCCCTCGAATTCCGGCAGCGGCGGCACGGCCTGCCACTGCTCGTCGATGCCTTCGCGGTAAATCCAGCCATCGGCGCGCAGGTCGCGCCGGGTTTTTCCGGGCGCCAGGCCCAGGCCGGTAAACCACAAGGCGCCCTTGTCGTCTTCGAGCACCGCGACCGGGTTGTTCGAGCGCGGCTCCGGCAACGGCGGCGGTTTTGCGGCAGCCAGGCCGAATGCCAGCGAGGCCAGCGCACACAGCACGAAACAACCGGCGACGGCCTTTGGACCTGTATGGTCCGAAACGATGGTTTCGATTGACACCTTGAATTTTTCCAATGGCCCGCAGCAGCGTATATTGAATCATATCGCAAGCGCCGGCCTTCAAATAGCGGAAGAATCGATCACGGGACTCACGGCAAGCAGACCGAACAGAGCCTCAAGGACGCTTTTCCCGGCCAAGCCCGGGCCTGGCCGCGGTGCAGCAGAAAGGTCGAGAACAAGCCGGGCTCGGCGAAGGCACAAGCGCGGCGGGCATCGCAGCTTCAACATGCTGCGGCCTGGGAAATCGACCGCCGGATGCTCTGCGCCCGCAATTCTATCGCGACCTCTTGAAACCCCGTATTTCGTCGATCACGGTCTGATTGTTCTTTTGCAGGGCGTAATCCAGGGCCGTTTTGTCGGATGCATCACGGGCGTCCGGGTCAAGCCCGAGTTCGAGCAGGCGAGTGGCCATGCCCGGTGCACGGTTGTACTGCGCGGCGACCATCAGCGCGGTCTGCTTGCCATGAACGCGCACGTCGATATCGGCGCCCAGATCGACCAAAGCGCTGAGAATCTCGGGATGCCGGCCTTCCGAGGCGACCCCGGTCAACGGCGTGCCCATGAAGATGCCGTCGTGTTCGTTGACATCGACGCCGCGTGCGACCAATGCATGCAGAATTCTGGGATCGTCGACCGACATCGCCGCCCACATCAACACCGGTCCATTCTTGTTGCCCGGTGCCAGCGCCGATTCCGGCACTTCGGCGACCGAGGCCACGCTCGCATCCTCCCAAAACGCCTTGCGGCTGTACTTCTTGTCGGGATTGCCCAAAACGATCAACGCGGCCAGAGCCACGACGACGCCCAGCGCAATGAGGTACTTCGGCTCAACTGTTCCCATCGACATGTTTCCCTGTTATACCGGAACGTCAAGTCTAGTCCACTCGTATACCTCGCCGCAAACGCTGCAGCATTCAGCGAGGCAGCCGAATTGGACCGGTTTCCGCCAAAAGGTAAAAGCTCCTTTTAAGACGACTCAAATTACCGCCACTTCACCGGCTTCAGGCCGTTTGGCAAATACAGCGGATGCGCCGGCTCTCCGCCGGCGTTGACCCGGATCACTTCCAGCCGGTTGCCCAACATCGAGCAGACCCGGCTGGACCGCTCCATGAACGCGCCATCGTTGCCCCAAACCGCAACGACACCTTGCATCTTCCGCGCCACGCGGCGTATCCATTCGTCGTTACGCGGCCCGATCGGATCAGTCGCGGCCTTCAGGTCCGCCGGATAGGTCGCGCGGTAGGCGAACAGGTTAAGCATCCAGAGGCCGCCATAACCCCAGTCGCGGGCATAGCCGATGCAGCGTCGGATGGTCGGATCGTTGCGCCTGGCATCGGCAGTGGATGGATTCAGGCCGATCATCAGCACGCTCGGCTGATCGACATTCCATTCGCGCCAAAGCGCGTATCGGAACTGACGGCAACGGGAAAAATGGGCGCCTGAATTCATTGGTGAAGAATACCGCCGTATCGCCGGCACAGTTCGATTCAGGCTGGCCGAGGTCTCATGCCGGCCTGCATTGCAACAATTTTCATTGACCAGGACCGGCGCTCCATGCTCACCGCACGGGTCCCTTGCTCCGGCTGATCCGACTTGCTCGCAGCAATTCGATGAACTCATCGCGTGGCTGCGGGTAGCCGATTGCCCAGCCCTGCGCCAGGTCGCAGCCCAGCTCGGCCAGGGCATCCAGGTGCGCCTGGGTCTCGGCGCCTTCGCCAACCACGGTCATCTCCATTTCGTGGGCCATGGCAATGGTCGAGCGTACGATGCTGAAGTCGCGCGGGCTGTCGAGCATGCGCGAAACGAACAGGCGATCGATCTTGACTTCGTTGACCGGGAAACGGCTGATGTAGTCCAGCGACGAGTACCCGGTCCCGAAGTCATCGAGTGAAATCCCGATATCGAGCGCGCTCAGGCAATTCAGGTTCTCGCGCACCGCTTCGCGGTCGTGAACCAGTCCGGTTTCGGTGATTTCGAACTTCAGCGTCGAGCACTCGACGCTGTGCCGGGCCAACAGCGTGGCGACGCGCCGATGAAATTGCGGGTCGGCCAGGTCGTGCGCGCTGACATTCACACTGACCTCAATGGCGAGGTCATGCTCGCGCAGCACATTCGAAACCACGGCCGCTTCGGCAAGTGCGAGTTCGGTCAGCCGATCGATCAGGCCGGCTTTTTCCAGCAGCGGCACAAAATGTGCCGGCGTGATCTCGCCAAGCTCGGGATGATGCCAGCGCGCGAGTAATTCGCAGCCGCAAATCCGGCCATCGGACAACGACATCTGCGCTTGCAGCACGAAGCCCATGCCTTCGAGACGCCCCCGGCGAAAGCTTTCGACGATCTGGATGTCGATTGGATCGGACTGCAATTCGTTTCGGTAACGGGTCCAGCGACACTGCTGCTGCCGACTTTCGGCCAGCGCCAGTTCGGCTTTCTGCAACAGTTCGTTGATCTCGACGGCATCGGCCGGATAGTGGGCCGAACCGGCGATGAAGCGCGGGTTGACCAGTGTTTCGTCTTGCTCAATGGCCTGTTCGAGCGCATCGAGACGGGTGCTGGCAGCGCCGGAGACATCGAAAACGGCAAACGTGCCGCGGCCCAGGTGGGCAATCGGCTCGTCGAATGTCCGGGTCAGCGCGGTGCTGAAGCCCATGATCATGCGCTCGGCAACCGGGTAGCCGAATGAGCGAATCACCGAGTCGAGCTCCGGCAGGCGGATCAACATGATTTCGGCCACCGCGCCGTCTGGCTGGCGTTGCAGCATTTCGCTGCAACGGCCGCAAAAATAGCGCACGTTGGCCAGACTGGTGATTGGGTCGCGCTGGGCCAGTTTGTGCGCCTGACGCTCGGCGCGCTTCCTGCTTTCCAGCTCTTTGGCAATCTGTCCGGTGCGATGGGCGACCTGGCGCCTGAGGGCGAAATTCCAGATTGCGATGGCAAAAACGCCCAGCACCACGGCCAGCAGCAGCCACTGGATGAATCGAATATAACCGCTTGAATAATCAACGCCGGGCTCGAGCCGCGCCGACCACCCGTTGTACAGCTCCAGGTACTGGCCGTTGGAAATGACCTCGACCAGCCGCGCCTGCAGCCATTGGGCCAGCTGCTCGCGGTCGCGCTTGACCGCAAAGGCGTAGCCGCGCGGCCAGAACGGCGTCGATTTCAATTCGATGTCCCAGCCGTTGAGCGCAATCAGTTCACGCGCCACCGGCGCGGCCAGCAAGGCATAGTCCACGTCACCCCGGGCGACCTGGCTCAAGGCCTGGAAAGTGTCGGCCGAAAGCCTGGGCTTGAAGTTCCGATCCAGGCGCTGCAGTTGGGTTTCGGCAAGTGATCGCGCCTCGACCACCAGGTCCAGGTCGACCAGCTTGTCCAGGCTGTCGATCGCCGGCTGGTGTGCCAGGCCGAACAAGGCATGGGTCTGGTAATAATAGATATTGGTAAAGCGATAGTCTTTGCGCCGCTCGTCGGAGACGAACATCGGCACCACGTCGAGTTCGCCGTTATCGAGCGCGGCCAGCGTAGGCGCCCAGGCGCCCAGCTGGAACTCGACCCGGGTGTCCGACGCATCGACAAGCAGCCGCATCAGTTCGACGTTGAAGCCGCGCGCCGTCCCCGCATGATCGACCCACTCGAACGGCGGAAAGGCCGAATCGCCGCCGACAGCAAGCGTGTCCGGAGGACCCTGGGCATGAACCGCAGCGCAAACGAGGCTGAGCAAAAACATCCCCTTGCATGCTGCCTGCTTCAAACCACACTCCCCGAGCGAACGATGATTCTGTATATCATGATCGCATGACCATAAGCAAACGCGCAAATGCCCGGCTTGACCGCGCTTCGAGCCCGGCCGATGGCTATGAGGGCTGGTCGAATTTACTTCGACTGCCTGCTGGTATGAAAGACAGGCCGAATTCCTCGATGCGCGTGCGCGCCGGATTGCCATGCTGAGCTATCGCCACGGTTTCCACGCCGGCAACCCGGCCGACGTGTTCAAACATACGGTGCTGGTCGCGCTGGTGCGCGCGATGCAACAGAAAAACAAGGGGATCCTATTTGTCGATACCCACGCCGGGCCGGCCCTTTACGACCTGGCCGACGAATACGCGCTCAAGAAGCGCGAGTTCGAGCGCGGCATCGGCCAGGCCTGGGCATCGACCGCCGACAAGCCGCCGCTGGCCGATTGTCGCGACGATTATTGTGGCGATTATCTCGACCAGGTCCGCGCCGTCAACCCGGGCCCGGAACTGCGCTTTTACCCCGGCTCGCCGCTGCTGATCGCCAACCTGCTGCGCCACCAGGACCGGCTGGTGCTGTGCGAATTGCATACCACCGAACAGGCCGTACTGGCCGAGCGCTTTGCCAGCCGCCGCGGCGTCATGGTCCACGCCGGTGACGGCTACCGGGCGCTGGAAACGTATCTGCCGCCAGTCACCGGCCGCGGGCTGGTGCTGATCGACCCGTCCTTTGAGCTCAGGAACGAAATTACTGTCATGAGCGCAGCGCTCGAACGCGCGCTCAGGCGTTTCGGCCACGGCGTCTACACAATCTGGTACCCGGTCATCGAAGGCCGCGACACGCTGCCCGACGCGCTGCCGCAAAGCCTTGGACTGAGCGAAGAACAGTGGCTGGACCTGAGAATCGAGTTCCCGGAGCAGCAGCGCCTGGGTCGCATGAGCGGCTGCGGCATGGCGGTCATCAACTGCCCCTTTCGTGCCCGCCAGGACCTGGTCGAACTGCACCGGCACTGGCATTCACGAGCCTCCGAACAGCTCTGAGCCCACCTTGTCCAAGGCGGGCTCGGTTGCACAAGACAGCTTGCTGGTCTGCGATCGGACTCAGGCCGTTTCGGCCTGGGCCGGCGCACTTTCGGGAAACGCCCCGGCCGGGCCCGGGAAAACCACCGGACTATCGGTACCGTCCACGGCAACGCTTGCGACACCGAAGAAATAATTATCGGTGACCACGTTTTCGAGCGCAAGTGCCGAGACATCGCCAACCCACCAGCTGCGCGTCCAGGTCGGTTCGGTGGTCAGGCCCCAATAAATCTTGTAGCCGGCGATATTGCCGATCATTTCGTTATTCAGCACCGCGGTAATCGTGCGATTTTCTTCGATTGCTCGCGCCGCCAGGATCTGGCCACCGAACAGCCCCTGCTCCTCGCCGGCCAGTGCGGCGTAGACGATGGAGCCGGCGAACTTGTGCTGGCTGAACACGCGCGCGGCTTCCGGCGCGCCGACCGGAGGCGTTGTCGTTGGCACCGGGCGATCGGCTGCTTGCATCCATCACGCCGCTGACCCTGGAATCGATCTCGCCGCTCCGGTCACGGCGCTGAATCGGCGCCTGCAATCGAAATCATGGCCGTAGCCGGCCCGGTCAGCTGTCTGGCTGAGCCGATGCCGGGTCCTGATCGAGTGGTCGCGCCGTGCCGGTCGCGGTATCGGCATCGAAGCCCTGGACTTCCAGCCGAACCAGCTGGTCGACCTGGTCGGGCGACATACCGTCGACTTCGAGCAAGCTGTCGCCGATGCGGACCTGGCCCTTGCCGCTGTCCGGATCGAAGCCGGTCAGGTAGACCTCGATGACCTGGCCTTGTCCGAGCGTCGGGCGAGTGCTGCGAAAACGCCAGTTGGTAAACAATTCCCTGATCACGTTGCACTGCTCCGGTCGCTGAGTCTGTCGATGGTGTATTCGCGGCCGAAGCCGGTCCAGGCCGAAAACAGGAACACCGCCACCAGCAGCCAGCCATGGAACACCCACGGCCAGGCCTGGACCGGGGCCACGACCATGTCCGGCGTGAACCAGTCATAGTTTTCGACCAGCGCCGTCATCTGGGTATAGCCGACCAGCACGCCGCCGGCCCACGGAAAAATGTAGCCCAGCGCCGAGGTATTGGCGTCGAGAATATTGGCTCGCCGGTAGCCGTTAATATTGAAGCGCTTGCCGATGGTGGCGATGTAGGGCGCCACGGCGATCTGCGCGGCGGTATTGATCGTGATCGCAGCATTGATCGACGCGGTGACCGTGACCATGACCAGCTCGGCCGACCGCACGCTTTTGGCCACACGAGTAAGCAGCCAGTTTTCCAGCGCCGCAAACGCGCCGCCGCGCATCATGATGTGCGCCCCGGCGATGACCAGCAGGATCAGCACCGCCAGTTCGACGAAGCCCAGCGCACCGCTGTAAATGCTGCCACCAACGCCGGCCTGGGCTGCGGCCACGGGCTCCACCAATGGCCAACTGCCGAACGTGGCCGCCGACCAGCCGCCCTCGGCCACCCGGAATACCAGCATGTCGCTGGCCTCGGCCAGGCCGAACACCAGGTTGATGATGATCGCTGCAATCAAGCCCCAGGAAATGGCCTCGATAATGTGGCGCCCGGCGATGGCCGTGAAAATCACGATCGCCGTTGAAACCAGGTGCAGCAGGCCGGCGGCGTTGGTCTGCTCGAGGAAGCTCGCGGCGGCCTCGGGCGCAATTTCGGCACCGCCGACCACGGCGGCCGCCACCAGATAGGCTGCCAGCGACAGCGTGGCCGCGATGATCGCGTACTTGAAACGGCTGCCGACCACGCCGCCGACATCGGCGTCCTGGGTCACGGCGCTGACGATGGTGGTGTCCGACACCGGCGCCAGGTTGTCGCCGAACACCGCACCGGAAAGGATCGCGCCGAACATCAACACCGGATCGGCGCCGAGTGCCACGCCGGCCGGAAAAAACAGCGCCACGAACGCGATGACCGTGCCGTAACCGGTACCAATGCCGGTCGCCAGCAGCGCGGCCAGCAGGAAGGTAACGGCCGGAAACAACAGCGGCCCGATACCGGCCGCATCGGCCAGCCAGCCCAGGCCGTCGACGAACGCGCCGGCCTGCAGCGTGGCGGCGAACATCCCGGCCCACAGCCAGGCAACGATCGCCGTGACCGCGACCGGTTGGGCCATGCCTTCGAAAATCGTGTCGGCATAGCCCTTCCAGCTGCCGCGCGCGAACAGCATGCCCAGGATCAGGCCGATCAGCATGCCGGCGATCAGGCCCCCGGTATCGCTGATGCCGAGCAGTCCGGACTGGAAAATCGCCCAGGCAATAAAGAACACGATGGGCACCGCACTCATCGTCTTGCCGCCTCTGAATTCAATGGCAGTGCCGGACGGGACCTTGTCGATCATGGCGGGCATTCCCTCAGGTCGGGCCAGTGGCCTGCAGCGCCCGTGCGCTGCAGTCGAACCAGCATAGCCGCTAAGCTCATGCGAATTCAAGCGCCGGATTTGATGCCGGCAGCAGCCTTCGGCGGGCAATCAGCCAGGCGCCGGCGTAGCAGCCGATTCCGACAATCAGGGTTGCGGCCTGGCCGGCCTGAACCGACAGCAATGTCGCCATCGATGCGGCCAGCACCGAGGAAAAGCCATTCACGGCCCAGCTCCACGGCAGCCAGATCGGTGTTGTCGACAACTGCTGCAGGCCCCACGGGAATGGCCGGCCCATGGCCCAGGTCAGCGGCAACAACACGCCGACCAGCATTGCCACTCGCGGCACGAATTCCAGTTCAAGCAACGCTTGGCCGGGCCACCACAGCGCGGTCACGGCAATCATGGTTCCGATCGCCATGGCGCTGAAAACCGGCCGAATCGCGGGCGCCCCCGGACTGGCCGGCAGCATGGCGCTGCCCAGCCCGGCGCCGACCATAAATACGGCGAAGATCACGGCCGCAGCCAGCACCGGGAGCTCGAGGAAAGCGATGCTACGCTGCAGCACGGCCAGTTCGACGAGCATGAAACCCAGCCCGAGCAAGCCAAAATAGCCGATCACGTCGATGCGTCGGAACACGCCGGCCGCTTGCGGCATTCGTCCCAGCGGTGCAATGATCAACGCCGCGGCGGCAAACGCGGCCGCCACCAGCGCCACCGCCGACATCACCAGCGTCCAGTCCAGGTAGCTGGCCGCTCGACTCCCCAGCACCTGGAACAGTTCGGACAGCCTCGACCATTTCATTGCATGCCAGAAATACGGGCGATTCAGGGTTGCCGGGCGGGTTTCGAACCACTGCGCCTGTTCCGGCATGGCAGTACCCTCGAACGCGGCCTGCGCAGCCTTGAAATAAACCGGCTCGTCGAGCAGGTGGTGCTGGTTGGCCCCGGAAATTTCCAGGCCCGTGTGCCAGGCCCGGTCGAAACTCCATTGCTCGGCGAATCGGCCGATGGCTTCGAGTTCGGTTTCGGCGAACGGGCGCGGCGAGGCCAGCAAAAGAAGCGCCTGCATGCCGCGCAACACCACCACGTGGTCGCCGGGCCGGTCGACACCGGACGCGCGCAGGCTGGCCGCCAGCATCGTCATCATGCGCGGGCCCTGCCGCGGCGGGTAATCGAGCTTCAACGGGATCGCCAGCAAGCCGTTGTCATCGAGTCGCGACAAGGCCGCGACCAGCCCCTGGCGGGTCAACAGGTAGCTTTCCGTGGCTGCCCCGCCGCCATCGAAAACATGATCGAACGCGATGACCGAATACACATCTTCCGTGGTCGCCAAAAACCGGTACGGGCTGTCGGCAATGGCGCGTGCATCCAGCCCGCGCGCAGCCGCCAGTTCCAGGATGCGCCGGTCGGGCTCGACCCAGCTCAGC
>JAVVET010000030.1:17583-36673 GCA_032251235.1 Wenzhouxiangellaceae bacterium | reverse complement strand
GTTCGTTGGTTCGTTGGTTCGTTGGTTCGTTGGTTCGTTGGTTCGTTGGTTCGTTAGTTCGTTAATATCCCGTCGGCGACGTAGCGCCAACCTACAATTTGTCGCCGGATCGAGCCGACGGGTTTTTTAAACCCGCTACGCGATGGGGCACAGCCACGGGCTCGTAGGCAAGGCTTCGCAAGCACCGCAACCCCGGAGCGCACATAAAGTGCGTGAGGAGGTGTGGTGCGCTGCGAAACGCAGCATACGAGTTCGTGGCGAAACCCCATCAGAACTTTCCGTAATAGCCTTCTTTGAGTGCGTCGAATAGATTCGCCGCCGTATGCATTTCCCCGTCATACTCAACCTCTTGCCCACCCTTCAGTTCAACCTGGCTGCCGTCTTCGAGCTCGAACACGTAAGTCGTGTCTTCAAGATCCTTGTCGGTGACCAGTACGCCCTGGAAGGCCTCTGGATTGAAGCGGAACGTGGTGCAGCCTTTCAAGCCCTGTTCCCAGGCGTACATGTAGATGTCCTTGAAGTCCTCGTAGGGATAGTCGGTGGGCACGTTGGCGGTTTTTGAAATCGACGAATCGATCCACTTCTGCGCCGCGGCCTGGATGGCGACGTGTTCTTTCGGCGTGATCGCGTCGGAGGTCACGAAGTAGCTCGGCAGCTGTTCCTCCGGCTTCTCGCTCAACGGCATGGCCCTGGGGTTGACGCGGGTGCGGTAGGCCAGCAGCTCGTAGGAATAGACGCTGACCTTTTCCTTGCTCTTTCGGCCTTCGCGAATGACGTTGCGATTGTAGTGATGGGCGAAGCTGGGCTCGATGCCGTTGGATGCGTTGTTGGCCAGCGACAACGAGATGGTGCCGGTCGGTGCGATGGAGGTGTGGTGGGTAAAGCGCGCGCCGATCTCGGCGAGCTGCTCGACCAGTTCCGGCGCGACCTCGGCGATCTTTTGCATGTAGCGGCTGTAGCGTGCGTGCAGCATCCTGCCCGGCACACGATCGCCGGGTTTGTAGCCGTCGCGAACCATTTCCGGGCGCTTGCGCAGCATTTCGGGCGTGACTTCGAACTCGTCGAGCATGATCGGCGCCGGGCCTTTTTCCCTGGCCAGATCCAGCCCGGCCTCCCAGCCGGCCACCGCCATCTCGCGGCTGACCTTGTCGGTAAATTCCAGCGACTCGGGCCGGCCGTACTGCTTGCGCAGCATCGTCAATGCGCTACCCAGCCCCAGAAAACCCATGCCATGACGGCGCTTGTACTCGATCTCGTGGCGCTGTTGCTTCAACGGCAGACCGTTGATCTCGACGACGTTGTCGAGCATGCGGGTAAAGATCTTGACCGCCTTGCGATACTCGTCCCAGTTGAAACTCGCCTGTTCGGTGAAGGGGTGGTCGACGAAGCGGGTCAGGTTGACCGAGCCGAGCAGGCAGGAGCCATAAGGCGGAAGTGGCTGTTCTCCGCATGGATTGGTCGCCCGAATCGTTTCAGTCCACCAGTTGTTGTTGTCTTCGTTGACCCGGTCGATCAGGATGAAGCCGGGCTCGGCGAAATCGTAGGTCGAGCTCATGATCAGGTTCCACAGGCGCTTGGCCGGGACCTTGTCGTAGATCTTGCAGGCCACCAGGCCTTCTTCGTTGCTGATGTAACCGGTGTGGATCGGCCATTCGCGCCACAGCACCTGCTCGGGATCGTCCAGGTCGAGCTCGCCGGCCTCGCTTTCGAGTACCGGGAACACCAGCGGCCATTTCGAGCCTTCCTGCACGGCGCGGATGAAGTCATCGGTGATCAGCAGCGAGCAGTTGAACTGGCGCAGCACGCCGCTTTCGCGCTTGGCGCGGATGAAATCCATGACGTCGGGGTGGGAGACGTCGAAGGTCGCCATCTGCGCGCCTCGACGTCCGCCGGCCGACGAGACGGTAAAGCACATCTTGTCGTAGATATCCATGAACGACAGCGGCCCGGAGGTATGTGCGCCGGCACCGGATACGTAGGCGCCGCGGGGCCTGAGGGTCGAAAATTCATAACCGATACCGCATCCGGCCTTCAACGTAAGCCCGGCCTCATGGACCTTGCCGAGGATGTTGTTCATCGAATCGCCGATGGTGCCCGACACGGTGCAGTTGATGGTCGAGGTGGCCGGTTTGTAGGCCTGGGCACCGGCGTTGGACGTGATGCGTCCGGCCGGGATCACGCCTCTTCTCAGCGCCCACAGGAATTCGCGGTACCAGTGCTCGCGGGCCGCGCTGTCCTTTTCGGCGTCGGCAAGCGCTCGGGCCACCCGTTTGTAGGTATCGTCGATCGTCTCGTCGACCAGTTCGCCGTTCTTCGTCTTGAGGCGGTATTTTTTGTCCCAGATATCAAGCGACGCTTCCTGGAACCGAATTTCAGGGAAAGCCGCATTCAGTGCTTCTGCCGATACACTCATGCCGATGGAACCTCTTGTATTCATTGACTACCGATGACTTATCCACAGCTTTTTAACCGCTTTTCCACAAACGCTTGTGCTGTGGTCAATTTTTACACACAATATATTGTGCCCCCTTGGGCATTAACGATACGTGTTTTCTTTCGCAGTTTCAAGTCGCCTGAAGGTTTTTTTTGACATGCTTGAACCAGAACATTCGGTCCCGGCGATCGTGCTCTACCAGCCCGAGATCCCGCCCAACACCGGCAACATCATCCGCCTGTGCGCCAATACCGGTGCAATGCTGCACCTGGTCGGCCCGCTCGGCTTCCAGATCGACGACCGGCGCCTGCGCCGGGCCGGGCTGGATCACTTCGACCGTCGCCAGCTGCAAATCCACGACAACCTGGACCAGGCCATGGAACGGCTGCCAGATCGGCGCTGGCTGGCGCTGACGACGCGTGGCGCGACCCGCTACGACCGGGTCGACTATGCCGGCAACGACGTCCTGCTGTTTGGCCCGGAAACCCGCGGGCTGCCCGATTCGGTGCTCGAGCGCTTGCCCGACCGGCAACGGGTCAAAATTCCGCAACGGCCCGAATCGCGAAGCCTGAACCTTTCGAACTCGGTGGCGATCGTTTTTTACGAGGCGTGGCGGCAGATGGGGTTTATCTGAACGGATTGAAAACAGGTTTAAGGGTTCAGGTTTCAAGAAAGTCAAAAGCCGGGGCCGCTCTGGATCGCCCTCGAAATCGACTTTGACGTTTCTGCCTCGAAGCAGCCGAGGAACACAGCCTTTTCCGGAACAGGGCTGGCGCATGTCTGGACGGCGGGAGCGCAGCGACCAGAGTGAGTTCGGCAGACCCCGGAAAAGGCGAGCACCGCAGGGGACCCGGACCACAGGTCCGGGCTGCTTCGCCGGCACGAGCGTTTTTGATTACTTTTTGAGCCCAAAAAGTAATTCGCCCAAAGCCGGCGCAGCCGGCGGCGAAATGCTGTTGACGCTGACCTTGATCTGAATTCAAACGTGCAATGCAGCTGGCTGGCAGCCGGGTCAGGCAGCCGGTCCGCCATCGGGCGTCAAGCGCCCGACCACGGCCCTGGGATAGGAGCCCAGCACGCGCACCATGCGCGCCTCGCCTTCGAGTTCGGACAGGACGGCCGCCAGTGCTTCGCTGGAAAAGTGACCGTCGACGTCGATGAAGAAGACGTAGTCCCAGCGGCCCTGGCGCGAGGGCCTTGACTCAATGCGGTTCATGTTGACCGCGTGGCGGGCGAACGGCTCGAGCAGCCTGAGCAGCGCACCCGGCCCGTCGGAGCCGGCCACCAGCAGCGTGGTCTTGTCGTCGCCGGACGGCTCGAGCAGCTTGCGCCCCAGTACCAGAAACCGGGTGCTGTTGTCGACGTGGTCCTCGATGTTGCCGAACAGCACCGGCACGCCGTAGACTTCGGCCGCGTGGCGCCCGGCGATGGCGGCCGATTCGGGGCTCGAGCGCACCCGCCTTGCCGCCTCGGCATTGCTGGAGACATCGATCAGCTCGGCTTTGGGCAGGTTGGCGCGCAACCAGTGCTTGCACTGGGCCAGCGACTGGGCGTGGGCGTAGACGCGCTCGATGTCGGCCAGCGATTTGGCGTGGGTCAGCAGGTGCTGATGGATGCGCAACTCGACTTCGGCGCAGATCCTGACCTCGGCGTTCAGGAACATGTCGAGCGTGTGGCTGACCATGCCCTGCGACGAATTCTCGACCGGCACAACGCCGAAATCGGCCTCGCCGGCCTGGACCTGCAGAAACACATCCTCGATCGAAACCTGCGCGATGGCCTGCACCGAATGCCCGAACTGGCGATAGACCGCCTGCTGGGTAAACGTGCCTTCGGGACCCAGGTAGGCGATTTTCATCGGCTCCTGCTGGGCCAGGCAGGCCGACATGATTTCGCGGAACAGCCGCAGCATGACCGAATCGTTGAGCGGCCCGGTGTTGCGCTCGATCACCGCGCGCAGCACCTGCGCTTCGCGCTCGGGCCGGTAGTACTCGGCGCCGGCCTGGAGTTGGCCCTTGCTGTTGCGCACTTCCAGCGCCAGTTGCGCGCGCTCGCTGATCAGGCGCTGGATCTCGGTATCCAGCGCATCGATGCGCGCGCGAATCTGCGGCAGGCTGATGCCGTTGTTCGGCTCAGCCATGCCGCCGCTCGAATTCAGTCATGAAGCCCACCAGGTCGTCGACCGCGTTGATATCCAGCGCATTGTACAAGCTTGCGCGCAGGCCGCCGACCGCGCGATGGCCTTTCAGCCCCGGCATGCCGGCCTGCTCGGCCTGGTCGACGAATTTTGCGGTCAGCCCGTCGTCGGCCAGCACAAACGGCACGTTCATCATCGACCGGGCCTCGAGCACAACCGGGCTGATGTAAAAATCCGATGCGTCGATGGCCGCGTACAGCTTGTCGGCCTTGGCGCGATTGCGCCGGCCGACGCCTTCGAGGCCGCCCAGCGAATCGATCCAGGCGATCACCTCGGCGGCGACGTACCAGGCAAAGGTACACGGGGTATTTTTCATCGAGCCCGAATCGATCCAGCTTCGATAATCGAAATACATCGGCAGATCATCGGGTATGCGCTCGAGCAGATCGCGGCGCACGATGACCACTGTCAGGCCGGCCACGCCCAGGTTTTTCTGCGCCCCGGCGTAGGCCAGCCCGAGATCGGCATAGGCATACGGACGCGACAGGAATTCGCTGGAAAGATCGGCCGCCAGCGGTACGGCCGCGACCGGCGGGGCCTCGAACTGCACGCCGTGGATGGTTTCGTTGCCGGTGTAGTGCAGGTAGGCGGCATCGGCCGGCAAATGGTCCAGCTCGGGGATGTCGCGGTAGCCGCCGTCGGCACTGCTGGCCACGACCCGGCTTTCGGCAATCCGATGGCTCTCGGCAAATGCCTTCTCGCCCCAGTGGCCGGTCAACGCAAAGGCCGCCGTGCGCCCGCGCGCAAAGTTCATCGGCAACATCGCGAATTGCAGGTGCGCCCCACCCTGTAGCAACAGCACGGCGTGGTCGTCGCCGAGGCATGCCAGGCGCCGGATGCCGGCTTCCAGTTGCTCGGCGATATCGAGAAAGCGCGCGCCGCGATGGGAAATTTCGGCCACGCTCGGGCGATGCTCGGCGCTCAGCGAAAACTCTTCGGCCAGCTTTTCGCGCACCGGCCACGGCAGGGCCGCCGGCCCGGCGCTGAAATTGTGGATTTTATTCATTCCGTACAGGTTAGCGCAGCTTCTGTGCGTTTATTGCCCGGGAGGGCTCCGGCCGGGTTTTTAAATCGTGATCTCGGGCCGACCGCTTTGCCTGACCCGCGAATCAGACGTTGAATCGGAAATGCATGACGTCGCCTTCCTGGACCACGTACTCCTTGCCTTCCAGCCTGAGCTTGCCGGCGGTCTTGGCGCCGGTCTCGCCGCCGCAATTGATGAAGTCGTCGAACGCGGTGACTTCGGCGCGGATGAAGCCTTTCTCGAAGTCGGTGTGGATGCGCCCGGCGGCCTGTGGTGCGGTGGCGCCACGGTGGACGGTCCAGGCCCGAACTTCCTTCGGCCCAACGGTGAAGAAGGTCAGCAGGTTCAGCAATTCGTAGCCGGCTCGAATCAGGCGGTTCAGGCCCGGCTCGGTTTCACCGAGATCGGCCAGGAATTCAGCCTGTTCGTCGGCATCCAGCTGGGCCAGTTCGGCCTCCATGGCAGCCGATACCACGACCACCTCGGCACGATCGCCCTCGGCGTGGGCGCGCACTTTTTCGACCATCGGGTTGTCGCTGCCGGCCATGTCGTCGACATTGGCCACGTACAACACCGGCTTGGCCGTGATGAACTGCCAGCTGCGCAGCATGACGCGCTCGTCGTCGCTGCGCTCCATCGCGCGCATGGGCGCACCGGTGCCCAGGTGCTCGACGACCCGCTGCAGCAACTCGGCCAGCTTCATGGCCTCCTTGTCGCCCGAGCGGGTCTGCTTGCGCATGCGCTCCAGCGCTTTCTCGGCCGTTTCCAGGTCGGCCAGCGCCAGTTCGGTATCGATGGTTTCAATGTCCGAGACCGGGTCGACCTTGCCGGCCACGTGGGTGACGTCGTCGTCCTCGAAGCAGCGCACGATGTGGGCAATGGCGTCGGTCTCGCGAATATGGGCCAGGAACTTGTTGCCCAGGCCTTCGCCCCTGGACGCACCGGCGACCAGGCCGGCAATGTCGACGAACTGCATCGTCGTCGGGATCACCTTTTCAGGCCGGGCAAGTGCTGCCAACTGGTCCAGACGGGGGTCCGGCACCGGCACCATGCCGATGTTGGGCTCGATGGTGCAAAACGGGTAGTTTTCGGCCGCGATTTCGGCCTTGGTCAGGCAGTTGAACAGGGTCGACTTGCCGACGTTGGGCAGTCCGACGATTCCACATTTGAATCCCATTATTCGGTTTCCGTAGGTTTGGGGTCGGGTCGCGCGTGCAGCGTCTTCATCGCCTCCGACGGCTTACCGGCCAGGAACTCGGGCATCACCTTGAGCGCCCGATCGATCGCGTCCAGTATCAACTGCTCCTCGCCGACCGGGGCCCGGCTGAGCACCCAGGGCGTGACCAGGGCGGCCTGTCCGGGATGGCCGATGCCGACGCGCAGGCGCCAGAATTGCGGCGAGCCCAGATGGCTGAAGGCGCTGCGAAGCCCATTGTGGCCGCCGTGGCCGCCGCCGGATTTCAGGCGGATGGTGCCGGGCGGCAAATCCAGTTCGTCATGCGCGACCAGCACCTGTTCGACCGGGATGCGATAGAAATCGGCCGCCGCGCGCAGCGCCTGGCCGGATTCGTTCATGAAGGTTTCCGGCGCCAGCAATACCGCATCGGCACCGTCGATGCGCACGCGCACGGCGCGCCCGTGCAGCTTGCGTTCGTTCTTGAGCGCCACGCCGGCATGCCGGGCCAGCGCATCAATAAACCAGAACCCGGCATTGTGCCGGGTTCTTTCGTATTTGGAGCCGGGGTTGCCGAGACCGGCAATCAGCCAGGGCGCGCTCATTGCGGCATCAGCGGGTCAGCAGGCGTGGATCGACCGCCTACTTCTCCTCTCCACCGGCCTCGCCCCTGGCATCGACATCTTCGCTGCCTTCTTTGGCGGCCTTTTCGGCTTCCTCTTCGACCAGCTCTTCTTCGGCAAGCTCGGGCTCGACGCCTTCGGCCAGCGCCGCATCGGCTTCTGCGGCCAGTTCGCCGGTGCCCTGGCCCTGGCGAATGTAAATTGCCGCGACAATGGCTTCGTCGTAATCGTCGCCATGCTCCAGTGCCGGGATGGTCACGCCTTCGGGCAGCACGACTTCGCTCATCATGACGCGCTGGCCGGGCTCGAACTTGGCGAGATCGATCTCGATATACTCGGGCAGGTTTTTCGGCAGGGCCGAAATTTCAAGCTCGGTGAGCAGGTAGGAAATGATCACGCCGGCCTGCTTGTGCGCCGGGGAGATTTCCTCGTTGGTGAAATGCAGCGGCACGTCGAGGCGAATTTCCTCATTTTCGCGAACCCGCTGAAAATCGACGTGCATGACGCGCGGCTTGAACGGGTGGCGCTGCAAATCGCGAAGAATCACTTTTTGCGAACGGCCATCGCCGACCTTGACGTCGAGGATAGACGAATGAAACGATTCCTGGTCAACCGCGTGCAGGATGAAATCGTGTTCCAGCGTCAGGTTTGCCGGTTTGCGCGTTCCGCCGTAAATTACTGCCGGCACCTTGTTTTCGCGACGCAGGCGGCGGCTCGCACCCTTCCCCACGTCTTTGCGAACTTCGGCCGGCACTTCGTAAGTCTTGGTCATATTGAATTCCTGGAAATAATCGAACCTTGAAAAAATCCGGCGTCCGCGACCAGACAACCGGGGTAGCCGAATATTATAACGCGCATTTAAGACGCGGTACAGGCGTTACCAAAAGTTTGGCGTCTGCTGCAATCTGCCGCCAATCGACGCCGGAAAATAAAAAACGCCCGCGATGGCGCGGGCGTTTTTATCGGATCGACAAAGCGACCTTTTGAGGGCCTGGCGCTACGGCGTGCTGAAGGTCTGCACCTGGACCGAGTTCCCCATGGCATCGGTTTCACCGATATCCAGCGGCAGGTAGGCGTTGACCAGCCACAGAAACAGCTGGTTGGTATAAAACGGGCTGTTGACCACGCCACTGCGCCCGCCAGGGATAATCTCGTCGACGACCGGCTGACCGGGCGCCATGCTGGCGACCTTGCGGCGGGCCGGGCCGGCACTGAACATGAACTCGTTCAGGCTGTCGGCACGCGGGTTGTGACCGGAGGCATCGACGACATCGAAGCCGCCGGAGCGCGCCAGCCCGGGCAGGTCCTCGGCCACGTCGTTCAGACCGAATCCACGCGGCACGTTGAACGGCTTCTGGCCCAGCGGATGCGCGAACACAATCCGGTGCAGCCTGCCCCAGCGATAATCGCCGAGATCGGTGGAATTGGCGAACGCCGGTGCAAACTCGTCGCTGGCCAGCAGGTCGAGCGCAGCCTGCAGGCTGGCCAGCATGATGAAGTCGCGCCGATCGGTCAGACTGGGGTCGGGAATGCCGTCGATTTCCGGGGTGTTGAAGAACGGAATGCCCGAAGCGCCGATGCCCTGGTTCTGCTCAAAGGCGGTCAACAGGTGAATGAACGCGCGGGTGGCCTCGCGGCCGCTGGGCAGGTTTTCGCCCAGGCCGATGGCCGACAGCGTGGCATCGATGCTGTTCTGCAACACCTGGCCCCTGAAGACCGCGTACAGCGTTGCGGCAACGCTGTTTGCGACCTCGTTGGCACTCGGCTCGGTCATTGCGAACGGATTGTCGCCAGGATCAAAACCTTCGGCAATGCCCGTGGGCGTGGAGAAATCCCATGCGGCCAGCCGCAGGATCGCTTCCTGCAGGGCCGGGTTTGCGGCAAACTGTGCGATGCCGGGCCAGGCGTCTTCGGCGATGGCGTTTTCGAAGGCCTCGAGCATGAAGGGCACGACGATTTCGGCGTCCAGCATCTGGTTGTTGGCCTGCAGGGCCTTGATGTCGTCGACGCTGATCGGGTTGCCGCTGTCGATCAGGTCCTGGATGACCCGATCGATTCGACCCTGGCGCAGTGAGACGTAGCGCGCACCCAGGTAGTAGATGCCGTTGGCGCCGGGGCGCAGCTGGTTCAGCGGGTTGTTGTCGAGCGTGACGCCGACCGGGTCGTTGTTGGCGTTGACGATATAGCCGCTGGCCGGGTTGACGATCTGGGGCATTTCTTCGAACGGCAGTGCCGCGAACGGAAACCCGCGGCTGACCGGATCACCATCCAGCCCCAGCCATCCGTGATCGAGCGCACCGGTGCCATCACGCAGCAGAAATGGCGGAACGCCGCCGTCGACGGTCGAATTCTGCAGATCTTCGCGCAGCGGCGCGGTGCCGCTGGTGAAGTAGGCAATGTTGCCGTCGACATCGGCGTAGGCGAAGTTCTGGCCGCCGAAAGTGAAGTCCTTCAACCCGTCGGTAAAGTCGTCGAGGTTTTTGGCCCGGGCCCAGGCACGGAAGGTCGACAATTCGAAGGTCGGGCCCCAGCCGGTGTACTGGATCGACACGCCGGTCGTGGGCGTGCGCTGGGCGACGATCGGGCCGTTGTTGCGGCGCGGCACCAGGAAGGTGATGCCGCCGCTGTCGAAACCGACGTTGGCCCGGACGACGTTATCGGGCTGCTGGTCGCCGATCGGGTTGACAAAATAGGACTGGAAGACGACCTGCAGCGGCTCGGCCTCACCTTTATATAGGGTGTGCGTCGGCAGCCCGAAGTTGTTGACCCGGAATTCTTCCTGGAAGTAGTCGGTGACGTCGTTCGGGTTGACCGTCGAGCCCCAGCAGATGCGCATGTTGCAGCCCTGCACCACCAGCGGCGTGCCGGCGAAGGCCACGCCGCTGACGGCCACGCCTTCGCCGCGAATGACGAGGTTTTCCTTGGTGAAGATCGACGGCATGTCCAGGCCCAGGTGCGGGTCGTTGGCCAGGATCGGGTAGCCAGTGTCGGTGTGCTCGCCGGCGATGATGAAGAAATTGCTGCCGGCCTGGTCGAGATCGCCGGCAATCGAGTCGCCGACGACCGGAATGTTGCGCAGGGCCTCGACATGCTTGCGCAGGCTGTCGATGACCAGGTCATCGAGCACCGGTGCCGTAAAGGCGTTGGCAGCCGTGCTCGCCTTGGCGTTGCCCGACTGCGGCGCAGCGTCGCCGGGCGCTTGGCCGGCCGGCACCTGGATGATGCCGATATCGTCGAAAAATGTCGGGATCGACACGCGATCGTCTATCGGCGCAATTCGAATGATGTCTTCGAAGAACAATGCTGTGCCGTCAAAGCCGACCACGTCTCCGGTGCCCTGGAAGGTCAGCAGCTCGACGGTCAGGTCGACATCGTCGGAATCGAACGACAGCTGAAACGCCAGCAACTTGCCGATCACCAGCGAATCCACCGGCGTCCAGGGCTCGGCCGAGGTCAGTTCCAGCGGGCCGTATTCGGGCGGCAGCGGGTTGTCGCGAAGCCAGGTATTGATGCCGTCGGAGTAGGCCTTGAGCCAGCCTTTTTCATCCGGCGTCGACGCCGCCCAGGTAGCGAATGCAGCGCGGCGCAAGCCCAGCGTGCGCAACTGGATGTCGTTGGGCAGCGCAGCCTGGCCCAGCAATTCACCCAGCGTGCCCGAAGCGACGCGGCGCAGAAAATCCATCTGGAAAAACCGGTCCCTTGCATGCAGATAACCCTGCACGAAGGTGACGTCGGATTCGGTTTCACCGGCAATCGTCGGGACGCCGTTGGCATCGGTATAAACGGTGACGTCGTCGGCCAGGCCCGGCACGATGACCGGCTGCGCCAGAACGCCCATGGAACAGACAAGCAAAGCTGCCGGCATTAGCAACCGGCCAAAAGAAAACTGAACAGATTTCATTTTTTTTCTACCCCGTATTGATTCCAGATCGCGGCTGCGATTCAGTCGCGCAGGGCATTATTACACAGCCGCGGTCATCGACGCAGCCATGCCCGCCGGCCTGTGTATTCCGCCAGTGCGGGCTGGTTGGCGGCCATTCAGAGCCGGGTGCGCACCTCCATCAGCTCCGGAAAAAACCGCAGGCTGAGCGCCTTTTCAAGAAAGCCGACGCCCGACGAACCCCCGGTGCCGGTCTTGTGGCCGATGATTCGCTCGACCGACTTCAAGTGACGGTAGCGCCATAACTGGAACGATTCCTCGACATCGACCAGGCGCTCGCACAGCGCGTATTCGGTCCAGTAGCGCGGCGTGTCGCGATAAATGCCCACCAGCACATCGACCAGCGCCGATGAAAACCGGTGTGGCTCGGCCCAGTCGCGCTCGACGCAGGTCGCCGGAACATCGAAGCCGCGACGTGCCAGGTAGCGCAGGAACGCATCGTAGACCGACGGCGAGTTGAGCAGGCCTTCGAGCTTTTCCTTTGCCACCGGCTGGTGGTCGAACAGCGCGACCAGCTTGCGATTCTTGTTGCCGAGCAGAAACTCGACGCTGCGGTACTGCGCCGACTGGAAGCCCGAGGCGCTGCCGAGCACGTCCCGAAACTGCATGTATTCGCTCGGCGTCAGGGTCTCCAGCACTGCCCATTGGTCGAACAGCTGCTGCTGGACCAGCTTGACCCGGGCCAGGATCTTCAAACACGGCGAGGCATCGTCGGCGTCCAGGTGCGCTATCGCGGCCCGAAGTTCGTGGATGATCAGCTTGAACCACAGCTCCGCGGTCTGGTGCTGGATGATGAACAGCATTTCATCGTGGTGCGGCGGATCGCTCAGCGGATGCTGGGCATCGAGTACCTGGTCGAGTCCGAGATAGCCCTGGTAATCCATGCGGCCGGAAAGGTCGGTGCGGATGCCCGGCTCGAGCGGGCGTTGATCGGTCTTTTCAGTCATGGCGAAACGTGACGTATGTATAAGGAGACCGGCAGTTTAACGCCTTCAGCCGACCCGGCCTGGCAGTTACCGGGCGCATTGCGATACCGCGAGCCCCGGTTCCAGGAGCCTGTGCCACGCAAATAAGATCCAGTTCGACCGTTTCCTAACGGCGGTGCCGCGCGCGGTTATAATGCCGGGCTGGGTACGCGACAAAAGCAGCCGGGACATCAAGAGCCGGCACTTTCGACGCGAATAAAAACGAATTCTTTACCATTGAGGTCTCTCCATGGCGGCAACCATTGCCTCGTTCAAGATCGACTATTTCCAGTTCCTCGACCACGAGGGACGACTGATCGACGGCGTCCAGATTCCGGCGATTGCCCGCGATCTGAAACAACTGGTCAGCTTGTATCAATTGATGACCCAAACCCGCGTGTTCGACAAAAAAGCGATCGCGCTGCAGCGCACCGGCAAGCTCGGCACTTATGCCTCGTGCCTGGGGCACGAAGCGGCGCACGTGGCGATTGGCTCGGCCATGCGCGAGGAAGACTGTTTTGCGCCGATGTATCGCGAATACGCGGCCCAGTTCTGCCGCGGCGTAAAGATGTCGGACGTGCTGATGTACTGGGGCGGCGACGAGCGCGGCAACGATTTTTCCGGCCCGAAGCATGACTTTCCGTGGTGCGTGCCGATTGCCACCCAGTGCCTGCACGCGGCTGGCGCAGCCCTTGCCTACAAGCTGCACGGCCAGCCACGGGTCGCGGTCAGCGTGGTCGGCGACGGCGGATCGTCCAAAGGTGATTTTCTCGAAGCCATCAACGCGGCCAGCGCCTGGAAGCTGCCGCTGGTGCTGGTCATCGTCAACAACCAGTGGGCCATTTCGGTACCGCGCTCCAAGCAGAACACGGCCCGCACGCTGGCCCAGAAAGGCATCGCCGGCGGGCTGGCCTCGGTGCAGGTCGACGGCAACGACCTGATCGCCTCGCGCTGGGCCATGGACAAGGCCATCGCGGCCGCTCGTGAGGGCCGCGGCGGTTCGGTCATCGAGATGATGACCTATCGGCTGTCGGACCACACCACGGCCGACGATGCACGCCGCTATCGGCCGCAGGACGAGGTCGACAAGGCCTGGAAAAACGACCCGCTGCAGCGCATGCGCATTTACCTGACCGACCAGGGCTACTGGGACCAGGTCAAGGAAGAGGAATGGCTGGCAAAATGCGCCGAGCGCGTTCAGGCCGCGGTCGAGGAATACCAGGACCGCATCAACAATGACCCGCAGCCGATCGACGCGATGTTCAACTACATGTTCAAAAACATTCCCCACCACCTCGAGGAACAGCGTGAACTTGCGCGCCGCTTCCCGGCCAAGGGAGGGCATCACTGATGGCTCAGATTACACTGGTCGAGGCGGTCACACTGGCGCTGGCGCATGAAATGGAAGCCGACCCGACGGTCGTCATTTTCGGCGAGGATGTCGGCGTCAACGGCGGCGTTTTCCGGGCCACCGCCGGCCTGCAGAAGAAATTCGGCGACGAACGCGTGCTCGACACGCCGCTGGCCGAAGTCATGATCGCCGGCATGTGCGTCGGCATGGCCTCGCAAGGCATGAAGCCGGTCGCCGAGGCGCAGTTCGAAGGCTTCATGTACCCGATGGTCGATCACATCGTCAACCACGCGGCCCGGCTGCGCCATCGCACGCGCGGGCGCATGAGCTGTCCGGTGGTATTCCGCGCCCCGTGGGGCGGCGGCATCCATGCGCCGGAGCATCATTCGGACAGCAACGAGGCCACCTGGGCGCATTTCCCCGGCGTCCGCACCGTGATCCCGTCTTCGCCCAGCCGTGCCTACGGCTTGCTGCTGGCCGCCATCCGCGACCCCGACCCGGTGATCTTTCTCGAGCCCAAGCGGATCTATCGCTGGCAGCGCGAGGAAGTCGAAGACAACGGCGAAGAACTGCCGCTGGATGTCTGCTTCGTACTTCGCGACGGCACCGATGTCACGCTGGTAACCTGGGGCGCGATGGTCAAGGAAACCATGGAGTCGGCGCTGGAGCTGGAGAAAAACGGCGTCAGTGCCGAGGTCATCGATGTCGCCACGGTCTCGCCGATCGACATGGAAACCATCCTCGAGTCGGTCGCCAAGACCGGCCGTTGCGTGGTCATCCACGAAGCGCCGAAGCATTGCGGCGTCGGCGCCGAGATTGTCGCCGGGCTGGCCGATGCCGGCATCTGGCATCTGAAAGCGCCGGTCAAGCGCGTGACCGGCTACGACACCGTGATGCCGCTGTATCGCAGCGAAATGAACTACATGCCCAGCGTCGAGCGCATCGTGCACGCGGCCAACGAAACACTGGAGTTTGAATGAAAACCTTTAATCTGCCCGATCTCGGCGAAGGCCTGCCGGACGCGGAAATCGTCGAATGGCTTGTCGAAGAAGGCGATACGGTCAAGGTCGACGACCCGATCGTATCGATGGAAACCGCCAAGGCCGTCGTTGAAGTGCCCTCGCCCTATGCCGGCAAGATCGCGAAGTTCTACGGCCAGGCCGGCGATGTGATCAAGACCGGCGACCCGCTGATCGATTTCGACACCGGTGAAGATGCCGGTGAAGACGCCGGAGAGCAGCCGGCCGCGAAACCCGAACAGGAAGCGGCCGAAAAGGCCCGTCCTGCGCCCGAACCGGCGGCCGACGAAAATGTCGGCCAGGCCGGCGAAGAACGCGCCGACACCGGCACCGTGGTCGGCAACGTGACGACTTCCGACGAAGTGCTCAAGCAGGCCCATTCCAGCGTCGGCGGCGTCAAGGTCTCGCCGGCGGTTCGCGCGCTGGCGCGCAAGCTCAAGGTCGACCTTTCAACGGTCGAGCCGACCGGCCCGGATGGCGTGGTCAGCTCGTCGGACGTGCGCAAGGTTGCCGAATCGGGCCCGAGCCGCAAGCCGGCAGCTGAGCCGAAGCCGGAGCCCGCGGCCGAACCGCAGCCGCAAACCGAGGCTGTAAAAAAGCAAGCTGCACCAACAACAAGCTCGGCACAACGCCCGGCTCAAGCGCCGGCCGGCGAATGGCAGCCGCTGCGCGGTACGCGCCGCACCATGGCCCGCGCCATGAGCGCATCGCATGCCCGGGTCGTGGCCACGACCATCATGGACGATGCCGACATCCATGCCTGGCCCCAGGGCGAGGACATCACGGTCCGGCTGCTGCGCTCGCTGTGGGCCGGCGCCCAGTCCGAGCCAGGCCTGAACGCCTGGTACGACGACGAGCAAAACGTGCGCATGGTGCACAAGAGCATGCACGTCGGCATGGCGGTCGATACCGCCGACGGCCTGTTCGTGGCCAGGCTGCGCGATGTCCATTCGTCCGACCGGCAGCAGATGCGCGATGAGATCAACCGGCTGCGCGACAACGTCAAGAACCGCTCCATCCCGCCGGAGGATTTGAAGGACTACACCATCATGTTGTCCAACTTCGGCGTCTTTGCCGGCCGCTACGCCACGCCCATCGTCAACCCGCCGTGCGTGGCGATCGTGGCCGCCGGCGTGCTGCGCCACGAAGTGGTGCCGGTACTCGGCGGCATGGAAGTGCACCGCACGATGCCGCTGTCGCTGACCTTCGACCATCGCGTCGCCACCGGCGGCGAAGCCGCGCGTTTTCTAAAGGCGATGATGGCCGACCTGCAAAAATCACAGTGAAGCTGCGGCGCGGGCGCCTGGCGGCCGGCCGTCCGCGCCGCAGCTTGACTGCGATTTTGTGATATTTGAATCAGTAGCGAGCCCGCTACCAGCCTGCAGCATTGCTGAAAGACATCTGCAGTAATCTCGAGACAAGCAACGAAAAGGACACAGCATGCGCATCACTATTTTCGGAACCGGATACGTCGGCCTGGTCACCGGCGCCTGCCTGGCCGAGGTCGGCAATCACGTGGTCTGCATGGATATCGATCCGGCCAAGATCGAAGCACTGCAGCGCGGCGAGATTCCGATTTTCGAACCCGGCCTGGAGGCCCTGGTGCAGCGCAACCATGCCGCCGGCCGCCTGAAATTCACCACCGACGCCGAAACCGCGACCGACCACGGAGAAATCCTGTTCATCGCCGTCGGTACGCCATCGGACCATGACGGCTCGGCCGACCTGCGCGCCGTGCTGTCGGTGGCACGCACGATCGGCCACAGGCTCGACGAATCGCAGCTGGTGGTCACAAAATCCACGGTGCCGGTCGGGACCGCCGGCAAGGTTCGCGCCGCGATCATCGAGACCCAGCCCAAGGCCTTTACACCGCGGGTCGCATCCAACCCGGAGTTTCTGAAGGAAGGCGCCGCGGTCAAGGATTTCATGGGCCCCGACCGCATCATCATCGGCGTCGACGATGCGCGTTCGGAGTCGCAGTTGCGGCACCTGTACGCACCGTTCAACCGCAACCGCGAAAAGATTTTCAGCATGGATATCGCCTCGGCCGAACTGACCAAGTACGCCGCCAACGCGATGCTGGCGACCAAGATCTCGTTCATGAACGAACTGGCCAACATCGCCGAAAAGGTCGGCGCCGATATCGAGCGCGTGCGCATCGGCATGGGTTCCGACCCCAGGATCGGCTATCACTTCATCTATCCCGGCGTCGGCTACGGCGGCTCGTGCTTTCCCAAGGACATTCGCGCGCTGGCCAGAACCGCCGCCGATCACAACCACCAGGCGCGTATTTTGCAGGCGGTCGAAACCGTCAACCAGAAGCAAAAGGAAAGACTGTTCGAAAAAATCAGCCTGCATTTCGGCAACGATCTGGCCGGACGCAGCCTGGCGATCTGGGGCCTGGCGTTCAAGCCGGAAACCAACGACATGCGCGAAGCCCCTTCCCGGGTACTGATGGAAGCCCTGTGGGAAGCCGGTGCGCGGGTGCACGCACACGACCCCAAGGCCATGCCGGAAACCCGGGCGATCTACGGCGAGCGCGACGACCTGCGCCTGTTCGACGACCCCTACGAAGCGCTGCATGGTGCCGACGCACTGGTCGTAATTACCGAATGGAAGGCCTACTGGAGCCCGGATTTCGAACAGATCCGCGAGCGCTTGACAAACCCCGTGATTTTTGACGGCCGCAACATCTACGACCCGCGCGACCTGGCCGCGATCGGCTTCACACACGAGGGCATCGGGCGTCGTTCCGGCACCGTGGCCGAGTCGGATGCCGAGGCCGGCCGCCTGGGAGGCTGTCGGACTTAACGCTGATCTGTTGTTGATGTACTGCCGCGGAAAAGCCGGATTGGGCCAGATTTCCCGCTCCTCTTCGTAAAATAACCTTGCTATTCGCCTCAAAAAATCAAAAACCCTGACTCCAACCTGCTTTCCATCGCTTTGGATCGGTCAAGTCCGACAGGCCCTGGCGGATCGCGTGTAGCGTGCAGCTTTTCGATCCGCAGATTGTGCTGAAAAACCCGGCCATCGGCCGGGTTTTTTGATTGACAATCGGAATGCAACTCCGACTTCAATCGAAGCGCAGATGACGCACCGAGCGCCCCTCGTCGCGAATTTCGCGCAGCGCATCGATGCCGATGGTGATTTGCGCTTCGACAAATTTCTCGGTCACAACCCGGTCGCTGGCGTCGGTTTTGACGCCTTCGGGCACCATCGGCTGGTCCGAGACCAGCAGCAGCGCGCCGGTCGGAATCTGGTTGGCGAAACCAGTGATGAAGATCGTCGCGGTTTCCATATCGATGGCCATGCAGCGCGTGCGCCGCAGGTACTTCTTGAACATCCGGTCGTGTTCCCAGACCCGTCGATTGGTCGTGTAGACGGTGCCGGTCCAGTAATCCAGGCCCTGGTCGCGAATCGTCGATGAAACCGCGCGCTGCAGCGTAAACGCCGGCAGGGAGGGGATTTCGGAAGGAAAATAATCGTTCGATGTACCCTCGCCGCGAATCGCTGCGATCGGCAGAATCAGGTCGCCGAGTTCGTTTTTCTTCTTCAGTCCACCGCACTTGCCCAGGAACAAACAGGCCCTGGGGCTGACCGCGCTTAGCAGGTCCATGATGGTTGCGGCATTGGCGCTGCCCATGCCAAAGTTGATGATCGTAATGTTCTCCGCTGTCGCTGTGCGCATGGCCCGGTCGCGCCCACGCACCTCGACGTGCATGCGCTCGGCGAACTTTTCGACGTAGTTGTCGAAATTGGTCAGCAGGATGTACTGGCCGAATGCATCCAGCTCGGTGCCGGTGTAGCGCGGCAACCAATTCTCAACGATATGTGCCTTGGACTCCATCGCGATTTCCTTGTATTTTATTGTTTTATTCTTTTCCTGATGCCTGCCGCAGCGCCGCTTGCTGGCAATCGCACAGCCTCCTCCTGCGTCAGCCGGGCGTCCTGGTTCGTGTACGCCTTCTCAAATCGACCCTTCCGAATTTCCTGTCGCACTTTCATCCGGCGCATCGACCAGCTTCTGTCGATGACCGATGTGAACCGGACAACTCATGGACTACCATACCGGATAGATTACGTGCTTCCAACAGAGTTGATTGACCCCTTGAGACCAACCCTTGATTATGCCGGATCATTCACCAGGCTTGACAGGGGGGCTCCTCAAGACGATTGTGGTGTTCGTCACAACAATATCAGCATGCCGTAGTTGCCCGTTGGTGTAACTGAAGATTCGTCTATGTCGTCGAAAACTCCGACCAAAGGATAAGCTGGTGGCCTGCCTCAATTCAGGGCCACCAAAATTACCGAACAGATCGTGCACTAACAGGACCCCGTCGCCAATACAATCGTCAGGACCGTC
>JAVVET010000030.1:0-17483 GCA_032251235.1 Wenzhouxiangellaceae bacterium | reverse complement strand
CCGTCGCCAATACAATCGTCAGGACCGTCACCAATGCAATCGACGAACGCAATCACAGAAGCGATGCCAGAACGGGACTATGCACATGCCGGAAAAAACAAGCGATCCAGAGCTGCCGAGCGAAGTCACGGCCGAAGTTACGGCTTATGCGCCGGCAAGCGTCGGCAACGTCGCGGTTGGCTTCGATTTGCTGGGTCATGCATTGAACTCACCGGGCGACCGGGTGACGATCCGCCGGCGCAGCCGGCCCGGCGTCGGCATCGGGCGTATTCACGGCGTCGCCTGCGATCTGCCGCATGACCCCAACGAGAACACTGCCACACGCGCCGTGATCGCGCTGTGCGAGGCGATGAATATTTCGCCGGCGCTGGAAATCGACATCGAAAAAGGCATTCCGCTGGCCTCCGGGCTGGGCGGCTCGGCGGCCTCGGCGGTTGCCGCGGTGGTTGCCGCCGATCACCTGCTGGGCACCCACTTGAGCCGTGAGCAGCTGTATCCGTTCGCGCTGGCCGGCGAAGCGGTGGCCAGCGGCGCCGAGCACGGCGACAACGTCGGCTGCCAGCTGATCGGCGGGCTGGTACTGGCCACGGCCCACCGCCTGATTTCGATTCCGGTGCCGCCCGGGCTTGCAGCACTTGCCGTTCATCCGGATTACTGCATCAACACGCGCGATGCGCGCGAACCCTTGAAAAAGCCGTTTTCGCTGGACACCATCGTGCAGCAAAGCGCCAATCTAGCGCTGGTCCTCAGCGGCTGTCACCAGAATCGGCTCGACTGGATTGCCGAAGGGCTGCGCGACGTGATGATCGAGCCGCGCCGCGCTGCGTTGATTCCTGGCTTCGATCAGGTTCGCCAGGCAGCGCTGGACCACGGCGCCCTGGGTGCCTCGATCTCGGGTGCCGGGCCAACGGTTTTCGGCTGGTTCCGCAACCAGGGAGAAGCCGCCGCGGCCGCCGTTTCCGTGGTCGAGGCCTTTGGACTTGTCGACCTGCCGGCACAGGCCTATGTTTCGCCGGTCGATGCCCCGGCTGCGCGCATCGATGAGTCGGCGCGATGAAATACATCAGCACGCGCAACCCGGCGCTGAGCGTGACGCCGGAACAGGCGCTCAAGGCCGGACTGGCCGCCGACGGCGGGCTCTACGTGCCGGCCAGCCTGCCGAATTTCGACCATCGACGGTTTTCCCGCGAAATCAGCCTGCCGGAATGTGCAAGCGCTGTTTTGGCGCCGTTTTTTTCCGGCTCGACGCTGGCCGAACGGCTTGACCCGATCTGCCGCCAGGCGTTCGACCTGCCGTTGCTGATCAAACCACTGCCCGGCCGGGAACCGGCCTGGATGCTGGAGCTGTTTCATGGGCCCACCGCGGCGTTCAAGGATTTCGCGGCCCGCTTTCTGGCCCGTTGCCTGGCCGCGATTCAAGATACCGGGCAGACGCCAGGACAGACGGTAATCGTGGCCACCTCCGGCGATACCGGTGCCGCGGTGGCAGCGGCGTTTCACGGCATGCCCGGGTTTCGGGTCGTCATCCTGTATCCCGACGGCCGGGTCTCGGCACGCCAGGCGCACCAGCTCGGCGCTTTCGGCGACAACGTGTTTGCGTTCCGCGTCGACGGCAGCTTCGACGACTGCCAGCGCATGGCCAAGCAGGCCTTGAGCGACCCGGCGCTGGTGGCACGCCACGGCCTGACCACGGCCAACAGCATCTCGATCGGCCGCCTGCTGCCGCAAATCAGTTATTACGCGCTGGCCGCGATTCGGCTGGCCGATGCCGGAACCATCGACGTCGTCGTGCCCACCGGCAACCTCGGCAACGCACTGGCCTGCATCCTGGCCCGTGCGATCGGCTTCCCGATCGGCGATGTCTACCTGGCCACCAACGCCAACCGCACGCTGAGCGACTATTTCGCCGGCGCCGACTACCAGGGCCGGGACGGCCTGCAAACGCTGGCCAACGCCATGGATGTCGGCGACCCAAGCAACTTCGAGCGCCTGGCCTGGCTCTACCGCGACCGCGACCCGCGAGCCGCCGGCATTTACGCCGAAAGCATCGACGATAGCGCCATTCGCGCATGCATCGGCCGCGAATTCGAGCAGCACGGCAGCATCGTCTGCCCGCATACCGCCTGCGCCATCGAACTGCTGCGGCGGCTGCGCGCCCGTGGCCACAAAAAGCCCGCGCTGGTGGCCGCCACGGCCCATCCGGCCAAGTTCGAAGCGATCATCGAACCGATTCTCGGGCAAGCCGTACCGCTGCCGCGCAGCCTGCAGCAACTGCTGGCCCGGCCGGCCTCGGCGCAGCCGCTGGCGGCCGACTTCGAAGCCTTGAAAGCGGTCTTGTGAGCCGATGACGCATTTTGCTCCAGGCCGCAGCCATCCCATCGAGACCGGTGGCTGCTTCGATGCCGCCATTTTCGACATGGACGGCCTGCTGATCGACTCCGAACCGCTGTGGCAGGACGCCGAGATCGCCGTCTATCAGCCGTTTGACGTGCCGGTGACCCGTGACTTGTGCCGCGCCACGGCCGGGCGGCGCATCGACGAGGTGCTGACGCTGTGGCACCAGCGCTTCGGCTGGACCGGCCCGCCGGTAGCCGAGATGGTCGAGCGGGTGCTGGCCGAAGTCACGCGGCTGATCCTGGACCGCGGCCAGGCACTGCCCGGTGTGCACGAGACGCTGCGCGGCCTGCATCGGGCTGGCCTGAAGCTGGCCATCGCATCCTCGTCGCCGCCGCAGCTGATCGAGGCGGTGGTCGGAAAGCTCGACATCGGCGCTTACCTGGAACTGACCCACTCCGGCATCTTCGAGGAGCGCGGCAAGCCCGACCCGGCGGTCTTTCTGACAACCGCAAAAAAGCTGGGCGCCGCGCCAAAGCGATGCCTGGTATTCGAGGACGCGCCGGCCGGCGTGGCTGCCGGCAAGGCCGCCGGCATGACGGTCATCGCCGTGCCTTCGGTGTTCGAGCTCGACGATCCGGGCATCAATGCGGCCGACCGAGTGCTGAACAGCCTGCTGGATTTTCGGCTCGACGGCTTTGGATCAGCGCCTTGAGGATCGATCGGCCGACCGGGCCGACGCCTGGAGCTGCTGGAATCGGCGCTTGAGCACCGGCAGCGGACGCGCGTAGAGAAAGCCGAACGAGAATGCACCATCCTTTTCGTGGACCGCATGGTGCATCTTGTGGGCCTGGATGAGGCGCTTGAGGTAGCCGTTTTTCGGCTGCCATTTAAGCGGCCAGCGGCGGTGCACCAGGCCATCGTGAAACACAAAGTAGCAAAAGCCGTAGCCTGCCATGCCCCAGCCGATCCACCACGCGGGCCCGAGATTTTCGGCGCCATAGGCAATCAGCGACATCGACATGGCGGTACCGACGACGGCAAACAGGTCGTTCTTCTCGAACATACCCCTGCGCGGCTCGTGGTGCGACTGGTGCCAGCCCCAGCCCCAGCCGTGCATGACGTAGCGGTGCGTGACCCAGGCCACGCCTTCCATCGCGACGAGCGTCGCGACGAACAGCAAACTGTTGATTACTATTGTCATTTCACGCCTGTCAGTTTACAACTCTCATTTTACGGTTGTCATTTCGCAATTGTCGTCTTGTCAGCGTTGATTTTTCAACCAGAAACATCAGCAACGGATCGCGGTCATCGGCTAGTGTTCTCATTTCGCTTCCAGCCTACTTGATGCGCGTCAAGCCCGCCGCGCGCCAAAGCGTCAGGCCCATCGCCGTTAAAAATATCGCCGCCAACACCACCCAGCCAGTGGCCAGTTCCGGCACGCCGTCGCCGCGCCAGAAAATGCCCTGCCAGGATTCGATGACCCAGGCGTTGGGCGTGAACCAGCCCAGTTCGCGCAGCCAGCCGGGCATCAGAAACCGCGGCATCATGCTGCCGCCGATCGCCGACAGGATCAGGACCACGAATGCAGACGCCGTCTGCGCCTGCTGGCGGCTTCGGCATAGCGAGGCCAGCAGCAGCCCCAGCCAGGCCGACACGGCCGCGGCCAGCAGTGCCGTGACCAGCCATGCACCGAAATGGCCCGGCCAGTCGATATCGTAAAACCACCATGCGAAGGCAAAGATCACGCCGGCCTGGGCCAGGCCCTGGCCGGTCAGGAACAGGCCTTTGCCGAGTACCACCGTGGTGTAGCCGCCGGGACCTGCCACCAGCCGGTCGACGATGCCGCTGGTGCGCTCGTCGATCAGCGAAATGGCGCCCTGCATGGCCGAGAAAAGCAGAAACAGGATCGCGACCGCACCGGCGTAATAGCTGATGCCGTCATCGCCGCGGTCGGGCCCGGCCAGCAGCCGGCGTTCGATCAGCCCGCCTGCCGCGCCCTGGTTATTGTCGCTGGCGTCGTCCCTGACGTCGTTCATAGCGCCAGCGCCGCCGAGGCCTGCCTGGTCACGCGCCAGGCCGTCCAGAACCTCATCCAGCGCCTGCCGCTGGTCGTCGCTGTAGGGTCCGGCCAGTGCATCGACCAGCGTCGCGGCGCGCGCGATGCCGAATTCGGGAAAGCTCGATTGCAGCATCGCCTGCAGGCGGCCGACGACCACCGAGGTGGCCAACGCGCGCGAGGCGTCGCCAACCACCACGATCGCGGCCTCGGCATCCAGGTCGCCGTCGGGCTCGGCCCGGATCCAGACCGCCGCATCGTGCCGCCCGGAGCGCACCTGCGCTTCCAGCGCCTGCACGTCGAGCGCGGTCTGGTCGCTGACCACAAGCCCATCCAGCGCGATCATTTCGGCGCGCAGCCTGCCTGTGACCGGGCTTTCGACACTGTCCAGGATCACCACCCGCATTTCCAGCTCGTTTTCGCCGGTGCCGGAAAACACTTCTGCAAACACGAAAAACATCAGCGGCGGCAACAAAAATGCCAAAATCAGCGAACCGCGGTCGCGCCACAAGGCCAGCCACATCACCTGGGCGACGGTCAGAATCATGCAATGTCCGCCGACGGCGCCTGGCCGTACAAATGCCGCCACAGCGAGTCCAGGCCCGGCCGGCGCACGCGCCACTCGCTCAGGCCCAAATCGCCCAGCAAATGTTCGAGCTGCGTGTCGCGGACTTGTTCATCCACCAGGCCGCTCCAGTGCAGCTTGCCGCCATCATCGCCAACACCGAGCCCGGCAAGCGCCAGTTTGCCGGCCTGCTCGTCGCTGGGCGGCCGGTCGACCACCAGGCTGCACTCGCGGCGCTGATCGAAGTACTCGGTGATCAGTGTGTCCGGGGCACCCGAAACCGCGACGCGGCCGTCAATCATAAAGGCCACCCGGTGGGCCAGGCGCTCGAGCTGGCCCAGGTCGTGGCTGGTCAGCAAAATGCCGATGCCCTGCCCGGCAAGACGACCGAGCAGGCTTTCGATCTCCCGGCGCGCCGGCGGATCGATCCCCACGGTGGGCTCATCGAGAACCAGCAGCCGGGGTGAATGCGCGACCGCACAGGCGATGTTGGCGCGCCGCTGCCAACCACCCGAAAGCTCGCCGGCCCGGCGCGCGGCCACCTCGGCCAGGTCGCACAGCTCGACGGCACGCGCGCTGCAGTTGGCCACGTCCGCCGCAGGCGTGCCGCTCAGGCGCGCGAAAGCGCGTACGTTCTCGGCCACGCTCAGGTGCGGATACAGTGCAATCTGCTGCGGCACCAGGCCAATCAGTGCGCGTGCCCGGCGGTCGGTATGCGGGTTGCGCCCGTTGATTGAAATCGATCCGGAATCGGGCTGCAGGCGGCCGCAAATGGCCCGCATCAAGGTCGACTTGCCCGAGCCGTTCGGCCCCAGCAGGGCAACGATTTCGCCTTCGGCAACCTCAAGCGCCACGCCGTTGAGCACGCGCCGGTCGCGAAACGCAAAATCAAGCGAGTCGACCCTCAGCAATGCTTCTGCAGCTTCGCCCACGACGCCCCGGAATCAGTCAAACCGGGCAAACAACGCCCGAACATAGCCGTCGAGCAGCCCGCCGCCCAGCGACAGCTCGCGCAGCACTGTACCGGTCTGGCCCATTTCGGCCGCCAGGCGCTGGCGCAGGGCCGGTTCGCCGAGATCGTGAATGGACCCGGCCTTGCCGCGGTCGGCGCCAATGTCCTTGCCCGAGTCCGCCGTTGCCCGGCCATAGTCGAGAAGGTCGTCGGCGGCCTGGAAGGCCTGGCCGACGTGATGTGCATAAGCTTCCAGCCGTGCCAGCCGGCGCGGGCCCAGGTCGCAAATCAGGCCGCCGCCGACCAGGGCCAGTTCAAACAGGACACTGGTTTTTTGATGGTTGATGCGGCGCAGCTGCTCGTCGTCGACCAGTCTGCCGCGCTCGCTCAAGTCCCTGGATTGCCCGGAAACCAGCCCGGCCGTGCCGACGGCTTTCGACAAGCGCGCCACCAACCCGGCCCGCAGCGGATCCGGCAGCGCCTGGCTGCGCGAGAGCACCCAAAAGGCCTGGTTCAGAAGCGCGATGGCGGCCAGCATCGTGGTCGCCTCGCCAAAATGCAGGTGGCAGGCGGGCAGGCCGCGGCGCATGCGCGCATCGTCCATGCACGGCAGGTCATCGAGCATCAGCGATGCACAGTGGACCATTTCCAGCGCACAGCCGAAATCCAGGATCGGCTCGGCCGGCCGATCGAAATCCAGCGCCGCGAGGATTGCCAGCAGCGGGCGCACGCGCTTGCCGGGGGCCAGAAGGCTGTAACGCATCGCCGAATCGAGCTGCCTGCAGCAGCCGTCGCTGCCGGCATCGACGATGCCGACCAGTCGCGCATCGATGCGGCCGCGCCAGAGGCTGGAAATATCTTCGATATTCGAACCAGCCAGCGCGGCCTGGGCTTGCAGCGGCGCGGAATCAACAGTGGCATTCATTAAGGGCTCCCTGAGCACGCATCCGTTGCCGGCGCCTGCCGTTGTGGTCCGCTCGGCGCGACGCTCGGCTTGCGGCTCGGCGCCCTGTCACGGACAGAAAAACGATTCATCCCGAACTATACGCAATCCCGGCGTGAATCACGCGTGAATGGTACATCGCGCACAATAGCGCGATGCAACCGAATCGACCCGAACTGATACTCGCCGGCGGCGGCCTGGCCAATTGCCTGATCGCCTGGCGCGTGGCGCAGCGACACCCGGAAACGGCAATCGTGATCCTGGAAGCCGGCCCGTCGCTGGGCGGCAACCATACCTGGTCGTTCCATGCCGGCGACCTGAGCGATGAGCAATTGCGCGACCTGGCGCCGCTGATCGCACACCGCTGGCCGCGCCAGCGGGTGCGCTTCCCGAAGCTGGATCGGGTGCTGGAAATGCCCTATTACAGCATCCGCTCGGAGTCACTGCAGCCTTTCATCGAAGGCTTCGGAAATATCGAAATCCGCAATCGATGCCGCGTCACCGCGCTTGGCCGCAACAGCGCGGACCTCCTCGCCGAGGCCGCCGATTCGTCCGAAAGCCGCCAAAGCCTGCACGGCAGCGCGGTCATCGATGGCCGCGGGCCCGGCCAAAACGACGGCATGGCGCTCGGCTTTCAGAAATTCGTCGGCCGCGAAGTGCGCACGGTCCAGCCGCACGGGCTGGCCGAGCCGGTGATCATGGACGCCAGCGTCTCGCAGTGCGACGGCTATCGATTCGTCTACCTGCTGCCGTTTTCGGCCGACACGCTGCTGATCGAGGACACCCGCTACAGCGACGGCGAAGCGCTGGACGACCGGGCGCTGCGCGAATCCATCGACGAGTACGCGCGCGCGCGGGGCTGGCAGATTGCCGAAACCCTGCGCGAAGAACAAGGCGTGCTGCCGATTCTGCTGGCCGCCGACCTGGACCGCTTCTGGCCGCCGTCGGAAGCCGCGCCGGCGCGCGCCGGCCTGAGCGCCGGGCTGTTTCACCCAACCACCGGCTATTCACTGCCGCAGGCCTTTGCGCTGGCCGACGCAATCGCCGCGCACTGGCCGCTGGATGGTGACCAGCTGGCGCAGCTGACGCGCGAATTCACGCGTCGTTTCTGGCACCGGACCCGGTTCTTTCGGCTGCTCAACCGGATGCTGTTCCGGGCCGGCCGGCCCGACCAGCGCTACCGGGTTCTCGAGCGCTTTTACCGGCTTTCAGCGCCGCTCATCACAAACTTTTACGCCGCCGACCTCAAACTACACCAGCAAGCAAGGATAATCAGCGGCAAGCCACCTGTGCCCATCGGCCAGGCTTTGCCGTTGATGAGCGAACGAAAATTTCTGGACAGGGAGTTCCGAGACTGATGCAAGCCAAACCCACCGCAGCCGTCATCGGCTCCGGCTTCGGCGGCCTGAGCCTGGCCATTCGGCTGCAGGCGGCCGGCTTCAACACCACCGTGCTCGAAAAGCGCGACAAGCCCGGCGGCCGCGCCTACGTCTATGAAGACCAGGGTTTCATCTTCGACGGCGGGCCGACGGTCATCACCGACCCGTCTGCCCTCGAGGCGCTGTTCACGCTGGCTGGTAAAAAAATGGCCGACTACGTCGAGCTGATGCCGATCGACCCCATGTACCGCCTGTGCTGGGAAGACGGCGATGTATTCGATTACACCAACGACGCCGAAAAGCTCGAAGCGCAGATCAAGGCCCGAAACCCGGCCGACGTCGAAGGCTACCGGCGCTTTCTCGACTACTCGCGCGCGGTATTTCAAAAAGGCTACCTCGAACTCGGCCACGTGCCGTTTTTGAACTTCGGCTCCATGGTTCGGGTGGCCCCGGCGCTGATGAAGCTGCAGGCCTACCGAAGCGTCTATTCGATGGTCTCGAAGTTCATTAGCGACGAGCACCTGCGCCAGGCCTTCTCGTTCCATCCGCTGCTGGTCGGCGGCAACCCGTTCAAGACCTCGTCGATCTACGCGCTGATCCACGCGCTGGAGCGCGAATGGGGCGTGTGGTTTGCGCGCGGCGGCACCGGCGCACTGGTGCGCGCCATGGTCAGGCTGTTCGAGGACCTTGGCGGCACGATTCGGCTGGACAGCGAAGTCTCTCGCCTCGACACCCACGATGGCCGCATCACCGGGCTGGCCACCTGCGATGGCTGGCACGGCAAGTTCGACGCCGTGGCCAGCAATGCCGACGTACTGCACACCTACGGCAAGCTGCTGGGCCATACCCGGCGCGGTCAAAAACAGAAAAAAGCGCTTGAATCGCGCAACTGGAGCATGTCGCTGTTCGTCATCTATTTCGGGCTCAAGCGCGTGCACCCGGAGCTCAAGCACCACATGGTGCTGTTCGGACCACGCTACCGCGAACTGATCGACGATATCTTCAACGCGCCCGAACTGTCGCAGGATTTCTCGCTGTACCTGCATGCACCGACACTGACCGACCCGGGCCTGGCGCCCGAAGGCTGCAGCAGCTACTACGTGCTGTCGCCGGTACCCCACCTGGGCACGGCCGACATCGACTGGGACGAAGTGGCTCCCAAATACACCGACGTCATTCTCGACTACCTGGAAAAACATCACATCCCGGGGCTCAAGGACGACCTGGTCACCGTGCGCACACTGCACCCCTTCGGCTTTCGCGACGAACTGAACTCGCATTTGGGCTCGGCGTTTTCGGTCGAGCCGATGCTGAGCCAGTCGGCCTGGTTCCGACCGCACAACCGCGACCCGAAGATCCCGAACCTTTACCTGGTCGGCGCCGGCACGCACCCGGGCGCCGGTATCCCCGGCGTGGTCGGTTCGGCACGCGCCACGGCCGGCCTGATGCTCGAAGATTTCGGCCTGCCCGCCGCCGGACAATAGGCGCTCGAATCGATGCAGCAAGACACGCTGGAGCAACAGGCCGCGGCCACCATCGCCCGGGGCTCGAAAAGCTTTGCCGCAGCCGCCCGGCTGTTTCGCCCGGCAATGCGCCGCGACGTCATGCTGCTCTACACCTGGTGCCGGCACTGCGACGATGTCACCGATGGCCAGCAGTTCGGTCACGGTCAGCATCCGCCTGCCGATCGCGCCCGCCTCGAAGCGCTGCGGCGCGACTCGCTGGACGCCGCCGGCGGCACGCCCGGGCCGACGTTGCCTTACCGGGCGCTGGCCGAAGTCTGCCGGCGCCACGAAATCGAGCCGGCGCTGATCGAGGATCATTTAAAGGGCTTCGAACTCGACGTCGAAGGCTGGAAGCCGCGCAGCATCGCCGACACCCTTGAATACTGCTACTACGTCGCCGGCGCGGTTGGCGTCATGATGGCGCGCATCATGGGCGTGCGCGATCGGCCAACGCTGCTGCGGGCCTGCGACCTGGGGATGGGCTTTCAGCTGACCAACATCGCGCGCGATGTCGTCGAAGATGCCCGTGCCGGGCGCTGCTACCTGCCGCTGGAATGGCTCGAAAGCGGGCAGCTGCGCATCGGTGACCTGGCCCGGCCGAAGCATCACCCACGCGTATTCGGCTGGGTCGAGCAACTGCTGGCGCGCGCCGAACCCTATTACGACTCGGCCGCAATCGGCGTGCGCGCACTGCCGCCACGGGCCGGCTGGGCCGTCGCCACGGCGCGCGCCGTGTACCGCGACATCGGCCGCAGCATCATCGCCGGTGGTCCGCCGATGCTCGCCCGGCGCGCCCACACCAGCCGCACACGGAAAGTCTGGCGCATCGTCACCGGCGCCGGCCAGGTCGCGGCCGGCGCCATGGCGGGCACCGAAACCCGGGCACGCCAACCGGGTCTATGGGCGCCAAAGCATTTGGAATAGTCGGCCCGGGACCGTACCCGGCAACGTGAATCCGGCAACGTGAATCCGGCAACGTGAATTCAGAAATGCCAACCTCGTAATAACCGCGCAGCGGCGACCCCTTCAAGTCTCGTGAGCCGAAAGCCCACGGTTTGCCTCGGCGCAAAACGGGCGCAAGAATCAATGCCATCGGCAATCAATTTGACCCGTCCGCGGCACCTTGGATGGTGGCCTACCCGGCGCCGCCGCTGGCTGCGCCGACGCCGAATACCCAACCCATCAGCAAAAACATCGCCGCGGTGATGATGAAAACCATCACGAGGTTGACCAGGATGCCGGCTCGCGCCATCTCGGGGATGCTAATCAGCCCGCTGCCGAAAACGATTGCGTTGGGCGGCGTCGCCACCGGCAGCATGAATGCGCAGCTCGCGGCAAAGGCGGCCGGCACGGCCAGCACCAGCGGGTCGAGCCCCATGCCGATGGCAACCGAGGCCAGGATCGGCAAAAAGGCCGCCGCGGTCGCGGTATTGCTGGTCACTTCGGTCAGCAGAATCACACCGCTTGCGGCCAGCAGGATCAGGGCCGCGATATGCAGCCCTTCGAGCGCCCGGAACGACCCGCCGATCCAGTCGGCCAGCCCGGAATCGGTAATTCCCGAAGCCAGGCTCAGCCCGCCGCCGAACAGGATCAGCACGCCCCAGGGCAGCTTTTTGGCATCGCTCCAGGCCAGCACGAAGCGCAATTTCCGAAAATCCACCGGCAGCAGGAACATCAGCAGCGCGCCGAAAATCGCGATGCCGGCATCCGACAGTCCCGGCAGCAGCGGCTCGAGCAGCGGCCGGGTCATCCACAGCGCCGCGGTCAACCCGAATACCGATGCCACCAGCTTCTCGTCGCGGCTCATGGCGCCCGCCTTTTCAAGCTCGTCGCGAATCACCCGGGCACCGCCGGGCAATCGTTTCAGCCGAATCGGAAACAAAACCCGGACCAGCATCAGGAACACCAGCGGCAGCGAGACCGCGACCAGCGGCACACCGATCAGCATCCACTGGCCAAATCCGATTTCGATGTCGTAATTGTCGCGCACGAAGGCGGCCATCAGCGCGTTCGGCGGCGTACCGATCAGGGTGCCCATGCCGCCGATATTGCAGGCATAGGCCAGGCCCAGCAGCATCACCAGCGCAAAATTGCTTTGCAGGCCGCCGGCCTGCATGGTCTCGTCGGTTTCGACCAGTTTGATGATCGACACGGCAATCGGCAGCATCATCATGGCCGTCGCGGTATTGCTGACCCACATGCTCAAAAACGCCGCCGCGATCATAAAGCCCAGCACAATGGCCGTCGGCCGGGTGCCGACCACGCCGACGATGGACAGCGCAATGCGCCGATGGAGGCCGGAACGCTGCATGGCCTGGGCGATGATGAAACCGCCCAGAAACAGGAAAATCAGCGGGTTGGCGTACGGCCGGGTGGCCGCCTCGATATCGGCAATTCCCAGCACCGGGAACAGCACCACCGGCACCAGCGCCGTGGCCGGGATGGGCAGCGCCTCACTGATCCACCAGACAACCATCAGCACCGCAACCGCGGCCACGCGCCAGGCCTCGGGCGCAAGCGCTGCCGGGGCCGGCAACAGCAGCATCAAAACAAACACGATCGGCCCGGCCAGCAGGCCGGTGCGTTGGCGGGTCATCGATTGGCCATTCGAGCGCGGCCCGGATGCCTCGTTTGCGCTATCGTCCAATTGTCCAATCGTCCGATTGCTCGCTCATGGCTTAAATCACGGTTTAAATCATGGCGCCGCGCCGTCCGACGTGCTGAAATACGCGCTGACCGGCTCGGCATATTCATCCTTGAGCGCGGCACACAGGTGAATGCGCTCCAGCGTCTGGGCCAGCGATCGCGGCCCGCCCTCCAGATCCTGGACCCGGTCTTCGAACGTGGCCTTCACTTCGTCGGCGCGCTCGGCGCTGCAAAAGCCCGAACCCAGCGCCACGATGCTGCCCTTGCGCCAGGTGGGGATGCGTTTCAGCAGCAGCTGCAGGTTCGACTCATCCCGGGCCCATTCCCATATCGCCTCGCGCCGGGCTTCGTTGCCGACCTGGGCGAAGACGATCGAAATCGCTTCGTTGTCGCGCAGCCGCGGGTCGCCAATGTGCCGGCGCAGCATGGCGCCGATTTCCGGGTCTTCCGAGGCGCCCAACGCAGCCAGCGCGCGGCCGCGGAAGGTCGAATCGCTGCTTTCCAGCGCACGCGCAAACAGCGCATCGGCAAATTCGCGTTCGCGCATCTGCACGGCCACGGTCAGCGCCGTGCCGACCAGGCCCGGGTCGAGCCGGTCAGCCGCAATGTCGAGGTCTTCCAGGTAATCATCGGCCAGCGTGTTCAACGCTTGTCGCAGCGGCTCGTGCCGGCCTTCGTCGGACAGCAGCGAGGCCAGCGTCGCACGCAGCAGCGAATCGTCGGTGCTGTCGCCTTCGCGCGCGGCCAGCCCCAGCGCTTCGAGGCGCTGGGCGTACAGATCGCGCAGCATCGCGGCGATGCCGGCGCGCGCCGCTTCGGTTTCGGCCAGGCGTTCGTACATGAAGTTCAGATCACCGATGGGTGCCGTGGCGACTTCACGATCGTCGACGGCGGCCAGCATTTCGGCCACTTCGAGCAGCGCCTCGGTGCTCATGTCGCCAGATCGATAAGCCGCCGATACCGAATCGAGCAGCATGCGCGATTCGGCGTCGTTGAGCCGGCCAAGGTTCGACACCAGCGCGGCCCAGCCGGCATCATCCAGCGAAAATCTGTAATAACCCTTGCCGTCGGCGTTGGGCATGACCCAGGCCGGGCAGGTATCGGTCGGCAGGTCAATAACGGACTCGACCTGGTCGAGCAGCGTGCAGTGGCGCTGGCTGGATTCGGCGTTGCCGAAACGCACGCACAACGGCAGTTCCCAGCTGTGGTCGCGGCTGGCGTTCGAGCCCAGTGGCAAGTAGCGGCTTTGCGACACGCGCAGCTCGGGCCGGGCGTCGTTACAACTGAGCTCGGCGGCAATCAGCGGCACGCCGGGCTGGAACAGGAAGCTGGAGAACGCGTCGACCAGCTCCGGACGCCCCGCACCATCGGCCAGCGAGGTCAGAAAGTCCTTGTAGTCGGCAACGCCATGGGCAAAGCGTTGCATGTGCAGCCGCACGCCGTCGCGAAATTCGTCCTCGCCGACCCAGGCCTCGAACATCGAAAGCACCGCACCGCCCTTTGAATAGGTGATGCCGTCGAAGGCGTTGGCGATGTCGTGGTTGGAATCGATGGCCTGGCGCACCTGGCGCGTGGTCTCCAGCGCGTCGGCGCTCATCACGCCAATGGCGCGGCCGAGAATCTGGTCTTCGAAACCCAGGTCCGGGAACGCCTCGTGGGCCGCCCTGGCGGCCATCCAGGTGGCAAACGACTCGTTGAGCCAGATGTCATCCCACCACTTCGGCGTGACCAGGTTGCCGAACCACTGGTGGGCCAGTTCGTGGCCGTGCACCGAGGCATAGGCGCGCTGGCGGGCCACCGAATCGTCTTCGTCGAGCAGCAGCAGCTGTTCGCGGTAGGTGATGGCGCCGGCGTTTTCCATGGCGCCGGCGGCAAAATCGGGCACGGCAATGATGTCGAGCTTCGGATACGGCATTGCATAATCGAAATAGCGCTCCAGCACGTGCACCAGGCGCGCGGTATTTTCCAGCGCAAAGTCCAGCTGGTCGCCCTTGCCGGCTGCGGCAACCCCTCTTAGCGGCAGCGGCCAGTCGCGAATCTCGTTGGCCGGCACCGCTTCCCACTCGACCACGTCCAGTGGCCCCACGGCGAACGCAATCAGGTAGGTCGGCAGCGGCGGCGTCACTTCATAGCTGCGCCGCACCAGGCCGCCGTCGACCGGGCTCGAAGAAATTTCGGCCGTCGAGGTGATCACCTCCTCGTCGGCCGGCGCGGTGACATGGATCTCGAACGGGGTCTTGAACACCGGCTCGTCGAAGCCCGGAAACGCCAGCCGCGCCGAGGTGGCCTCGAACTGGGTAAAGGCATAGGCGCGATCTTCCTCGATCACCTTGTAGAGGCCCTCCAAAGCCTGGTCGAAGGCCGCCTCGTAGACAAAGTGCAGCGTAGCCTGCCCGGTTTCGGGAACTGCAGCCAGGTCCAGCCGCGCGATGCCGGTGTCGTCGGCCTGGGTGTATTCGGCGTCGATGCGCGCGCCGCCCTGTTCCAGCCACGCCTCGCCGACATTCAGGCGTTTGCCGTGCAGCCAGATGCGGTTCGACGCTTCGCGGATATCGACCAAGATCGCGACCCGTCCCGAAAAGCGCTCGCGCGCCGGGACAATCGTCAGGTCGAGCACATAGCGCCGGGGCACGACCGCCGACCCCAGCTGGCCGACCGGCATCGGCTGCGCTGCCGCATCATCGTTTGCGGCACCATTGGCTGACGAGTCATCGGCGTCGACAACGGTTGCCGCATCGGTTGGCGCATCGGACTCGGGCGCCTGGCAGGCGGCCAGCAGCACGGCAAGAAAAAAGCTCGCAAAGATTCGGTTCATTCATGTTTCCCTGTTTGAGATTGCGCTCCCGCAATTCGATCGATATCGCGGCGCGTCGCCGCAAACCGCTGCAGCCAGCCCAGCCCGAGCAGGAAGACCAGGCTCAGGTAAGCCGCCGTCACCAGCATTACGTTCAGGCCCGTGCCCTGGTAATCAATGGTCGCGTGGCCAATCGAGATGATCAGGACCACGGCCAGCGGCGCGGCCAGCAGCACCACAGCATCGGTCGCGCGCGACCAGCCCGGCGCCTTGGGCGGCGCGGAATACCAATACAGCCAGATCAAAAACAGCGTGACCGGCGTTGTAATCATCAAGTCAACCCACATTGTCATTTCAACCGCGGCTGGACAAGCTGATCAAGATACATCATTGGCCGGCCGGCTTGGCGCGGTCCATGCATTCAGCGCCAGCCAGGCCACGACCAGCGAACCAAAGCCGCTAGCGCCGACATAAGCGGCCGCTTGCAATGCCCGCCCGCCTTCCAGCAAAAGCAGCGTTTCCAGGCCAAACGCCGAGAACGTCGTCAGGCCGCCGCAAAAGCCCGTCATCACCGCCGTCCGGCGCCCGATCGAGGCCGCAAAACGCCCCTGGGGCCCGGCCAGCCGCCAGTACACGGCGATCAACAGGGAACCGAGCAGGTTGACGATCAGCGTCGGCCACGGCCAGCCGGCGCCCATGGTCTGCAACCAGGCCACCGAAACACCGTAACGAAGGCTGCCGCCCAGCGCGGCGGCCAGCGCGATGAAAAGATACAGCGGCGCGCGCGACAGCATCTCAGCCGACTCCGGTTCCGCTGCCGATGTCCAGCCACAGCCGGCCCAACCCGGCACCCAGCCCGGTCGCAGCCAGGCAACCCAACATCGAGGCTGCAAGGTAGGCAAGCGCAGCGCTCGAATGACCGCGCTGGAACAGCAGCAGGGTTTCCAGGCTGAACGAAGACACCGTGGTATAGCCGCCGAGCAGGCCAGCGGTGAGCAACAGCGCCCAGGCCGACGACGACGGCGTGGCGAGCAACATCAGCGCAAACCCGGCCAGCAGGCAACCCGACAGGTTCACCGCCAGCGTGGCCCACGGAAAGGCATCGCCGAAGCGCCCGGCCAGCCGCCGCGAAACTTCGAATCGAACCACCGCGCCCAGCCCGCAGCCGATGCCAACGGCGGCGAATTCGCCCAGGCCCGGGGCCGCGTTCATCGCGCTGGCGCAATCTCGAAGCGCAGTGCCGGCAAGCCGTCGATTTCCACTTCCACCCGATCGCCGGGCAACAGTGCCGACACGCCGGACGGCGTGCCGGTAAAGACGCAATCGCCGGGCTGCAGCGTAATCTCGGCCGACAGCCGCGAAAGCAGTTCGGCCACCGGCCAGATCATGTCGCCCAGCACCGCCTGCTGGCGCAGCCGGCCATTGACCGCGAGCCGGATGCCGCATGGGTCACCCGGCTGCCAGTCGGTCGCCGGCACGATTTTACCGACCGGGCCGGACTGGTCGAAGCCCTTGCTCAGCGCCCACGGCATGCCGGCGGCCTTGGCCCGCGCCTGCACGTCGCGGCGGGTCAGGTCGCAGCCGACCGCATGGCCGAACACGCATGCGGCAGCCTGCGCCGGGGAAAGATCGCGCCCGCCGGCGCCGAGGAACACCACCAGCTCGGCTTCATGGTGCAGGTCCTCGGTGGCCGGCGGCCACTCGACGGAGTCGGCCTGGACGATTGCCGATGCGGGCTTGGAGAAGAACACCGGATCGCTCTTGTCCGGGTCCGAACCCATCTCGCGCGCGTGCTCGGCGTAGTTGCGGCCCACGCACCAGGCGTGGCGGACGTGAAAATCGCGCCCGTCGGCGAGTTTCAGCGCGGTCGGTTGCCAGTCGGGAAGAATCGCCATGGAATCAGGCCAGCCGCCGGATGCCGACCGCGTGGCGCAGTTCGTCGATGAACGGCGTCGCGATCGCGCGCGCCCGCTCGGCGCCCTGCTCCAGTTCGCGCTCGATCTTCGCCGGATCGTTGATCAACGCCTCGAAGCGCTCGCGCGCGGCCTCGAGTTCGGCATTCACCAGCTCGAACAGCTGTTGCTTGACCTCGCCCCATGCGATGCCGTCGACAAACGCCTGGCGCATCCCGCTGCGCTGGTCCTTGCTCGCGAACGCCGCATACACCGAATACACGCTGGCCTCGTCCGGATCCTTGGGCTCGCCGGGCTCCTGGGAGTTGGTCTTGATCTTCATGATCGCCTTGCGCAGCTTCTTTTCCGGCAGCCACAGCGGGATGGTGTTGTCGTAGCTCTTCGACATCTTGC
>JAVVET010000029.1:18419-37552 GCA_032251235.1 Wenzhouxiangellaceae bacterium | reverse complement strand
CAATCGTCATCCCAATCGTCATCCCAATCGTCCGACGCCAAAACCCGGGCCGGACCCGACATGGAAAAACGCTGCGCCGACTACCGGGCAAGACTCGACCGCGTTCAGGATCAGTTGCGCGCAGGGTATCGCGAGCCGCGCGGTGGACAGTTGCGCAAGCAGCGCCGGGACCTGCAAACAGCCTACCGCCGCGATTGTGTATAACGGGCCGGGACGCTGCAAGACGGATGACGCGGGCATCACGCGACGCCGCTAGACTTGTCGTAAATATCATCGCGAATTATCGTTGAACGCTGCCCCGCCAAAACACTCCAAGCTGTTCCACGGCGATCGCGCATGACCCGGCTGGCGACCAGAATTACAACCCTGCCGACGACTCATGCGACCGACATCACGACCGCTGTTGCGACCGTCGTAACAATTGCCGTAACGACTGTCATGATGCTGATCATGGCAACCGTTATCACAACCCTGACCTTGATCGCGAGCCCGAATGCCATGGCCCAGACGCAAGCGCTGTTGCTCGACGATTTTTCCGACACTGGCACCAACGCTGCCTTCGGCACGCGTTGGCAGCCGTTCAGCGATCGGGTCATGGGCGGCGTTTCCGATATGCAGGTCCGGTACGCCAGCGAGGCCGGCGAGACTTTTCTGCAAATGTCGGGTTCGGTGCGGCTCGACAACAACGGCGGCTTTATCCAGGTTCGCCTTCCACTGGAGAGCAACCGAGGCCCGCTCGATGCCAGCGGCTTTGCCGGCGTCGCAATCCGCGTGCGCGGCCAGCCCGGCCAGTGGTTCATCCATCTTCGAACGCCCAATGCGCGTCGGCCGTGGCAATACTATCGGGCCGAGCTGCCGGTCGGCCCCGACTGGCAACGCCATGTCATCGAATTTTCGAATTTCCGGGGCCAGTCGATTGACACCGAACTCGATCTCGAGCGCCTGAGCTCGATTGCCGTGGTCGCCTATGGCCAGGCCTTTGAAGCCGAGATCGAAATCGCACGGCTCGAACTCGTGCCCAAACGCTGAATCGAGCAGCCAGGATGCCAGACCATTCACCGCCACCCACCTTGCCCAGGCTCAGACAGCCAGCCAGCCGACACTCGGCGACGGGCGGGTCCGATACTTCGGGCGCAGGCGTCCAAACCGATCATCGTCGAAAAGCATTGAGGACCCGGAAGCAACTCCGAACGGCGATTCGGCTGGCCTTGTGCTGCGGCCTGGCCTTGTCCGGGCCGGCCGCCTCGGCGCCACAGCCGATGTTCAATGCCGCCCAAATTGTCAAATGGGAGGCCTGGGAGTTTGCAGGCGAGACCGACTATTCGCTGGTACCGGGCACGGTGGCGGACAGCGAAAGCGCCCGGCAAGTCGTGCGCGCCGCCTGCGATGACGCCACCGCTTCGGGACTCATCCATCGCAAGGTCGTGGACCTGACCCGAACCCCCGTCATGCAGTGGCAATGGCGTGTCGACCAGGTTTACCCGGCGCTTGACGAGACCACCAAATCCGGCGACGACTACCCGGCCCGCATCTATGTCGTCGCCCAGCGCTGGCCGCGCTGGCGCAGCCGCGTGATCAACTACGTCTGGTCCAGCAGCCAGCCCAGGGGGCATCATTGGCCCAACGCCTATGCCGGGCAGTTCATCATGCTTGCCGTCCAGAGCGGCCCGGAAAATACCGGTCGCTGGCACACCGAGCAGCGTGACCTGCGCGAAGATTTCAAGCGTCTGCATGACCTGGACATCGAGCAGATCGACGCCTTCGCGATCATGACCGACTGCGACAATGCCGGCCACGAGACGACCGCCTGGTATGGCCCGATCAAATTCCTGGAGCGCAACCCGGCCCAATCCGGCACAGCGGCTCGGGATTGATTCCGACACGCTCCCGGGCCCAACCAGTCCGCCGCCGGCACCACCGGGGTTAAAAGCCGGTTTCTGCTCGCTCCAGATCGAATTTCTAGTTCTGAACCGGATTCCGCGCACGCGAAATCCGGCATTGAGGCCATTTCGCGACTAAACAGGAATAAATTTTACAGGCAGATCAAGAAGTGCTATCAACGGCATCAATGATATTTGGAAAAAAAGGGGTCTATCCGGATCTCGCAACGGATTTCAGTACCGACTGGATCGCTTTGTGGACATGGACAAGACCAGCAGGCAAATACACAGGTCAGGCGAACAGGCGGCCGAACTGCATTGATGTCTCGCGCGGATCCTCCGCCATATACACTCCGCTCACCGCAGCGACCATGTCCGCACCTGCGGCAACCAGCGGTGGAGTGTTTTCAACTGTCATGCCGCCGATCGCTACCACCGGCACTGCCCAGCGCTGCTTCGCCTGTGTGATCATGCGTACCGGCGTTGTCACCGGATATTTTTTCACGCGGGATGGATAGAAGCCGCCAAAAGCAATATAGCTTGCACCAGCGTCAACCGCTGCCTGGGCAAGCTCGAGGCTGCCATAACATGATGCGCCCACAATCTTTTCCGTTCCGACCGCTGCGCGCACATCCGCCACAGGAGGATCGGTCCCACCGACATGAATGCCGTCGGCATCCAGCGCAAGGCAAAGGTCAAGATGATCGTTGATGATCAACGGGCGTCTATGCTGGCGGCATAATAAAAGCAGTGCTTCCGCCTGTTCCCGCCGCAGCGCGTCGGTCGCCGTCTTGTGACGGTACTGGACGAGTGCCGCGCCGCCTTCGAGCGCCTGTCGGGTCACCTGCAACAAGTGCTCGGCATCATCCCAGTCCGGTGTGACAATGTACAAACCCTTCATGCTGCGTTTTCCGGTTTTAATAAAGCGTCTGACAAAATGCCTCGGGCGGCGTTGCGTCTCCTTGCGCCACATCAGTACTGCCTGCGCCGACGCACCTTGCCAAAGACCGCAATGCTGACGCTTCGCTTATTTTGTCAGACGCTTTGAATCAAGAAGCGAACACGATACGCCGTTGCGGAATTTTCTGCCCCGGTGCAATGGGATAAGCGGCTCGTAGCGCCCGATGCGTATAGACCTGCCCTTCGAACAGCGCGTCCTCCAGCATCTCGCCCAAGGCCAGCCGGGTAGCGATCGCCGACGCCAATGTGCAGCCGCTTCCGTGGAACTCGCCGGTCAAGCATGGCCAGCGCCAGCTGCAGCTGCCCGCAGCGCTGAACCAGGTATTGACGATGTCCTCGCCCGCCGGGCCATGGCCGCCCTTGATCAGTACGTTGCGGCTGCCCAGTCCCAGTAGACGCGCGGCCTGTTGTTCGAGATCCGTTTCACCGCCACACAACCGTGATGCCTCCATCAGGTTTGGCGTTACCAAGCTTGCCAAGGGCAGGAGCGGCGCCACGGCATCCGCCGCGTCATCAGGCGACAGCGCATCGCCCCGGCCGCTGGCCAGCACCGGGTCGAGCACGACAGGAATGTCAGGCCGGCTATCCTGCAGCATGCCGATGATTGCGGCAATCGCTTCCGCATTGGCCCGGCTCCCGACAATACCGATCTTGACAGCATCTATCCGGATTTTTTCAATCAGTGCCTGGGCCTGATGCGTCACCACCGGCGCGAGCACCGGATGTATCGCGTGAACACGGTCGTTGTCCTGTACCGTCAGCACCGTCACCACAGGCAGCGGATGACCGCCAACCGCACCGACCGCTTCAATGTCCGCAGACACGCCCGCTCCGCCGCTGGGATCCACGCCAGCGAAAATCAGAATGCAAGGGCGTGTTGCTGACATGGCAGCCTCAGGCGACACGCCCCGTCATCGGCGAGGATGGCGAAGCAGCGAAGCGCTTTGGAATGCGCCCGGCCAGATAGGCTTCACGGCCGGCTTCGACCGCCAGCCCCATTGCCCAGGCCATGCGGACGGGATCGCCAGCGCCGGCGATCGCGGTATTCATCAGCACGCCATCGCAGCCGAGCTCCATTGCAATGGCTGCATCGGAAGCGGTCCCGACGCCAGCATCAACCAGCACCGGCACGCTGGCCTGCTCGATGATCAGCGACAGGTTCCACGGATTCAGGATGCCCATGCCGGAACCGATCAGCGACGCCAGCGGCATCACTGCGACGCAGCCGATCTCTTCCAGCATGCGCGCCTGGATCGGGTCATCGCTGCAGTAAACCATGACATCGAATCCGTCCTTGACCAGCATTTCGGCTGCTTTCAACGTCTCGGGCATGTTGGGAAACAGCGTTTTTTCATCGCCAAGTACTTCCAGCTTCACCAGCTTGTGGCCATTCAGCAGTTCGCGCGCCAACTGCAGGGTATAGACGGCGTCCTGCGCACTGTAGCAACCTGCAGTATTCGGCAGGATGGTGTACTGCGACGGCGGCACGACGTCCAGCAGGCTCGGCGCGTTCGGGTCCTGGCCAATATTGACGCGGCGGATTGCGACAGTGATGATCTCCGCGCCACTTGCTTGAGTCGCTGCCCGGGTCTGCTCCAGGTCCTTGTATTTGCCACTGCCGACCAGCAATCGGGACCGGTAGGTCTTGCCGGCAATGGTCAGGCCCTGGTCATTGGACACTATTTCTGGCTGGTCAGTCAGATTCATCGTTCGCTCCTGCGTTTGCGCTTGCCGTGAAGGGCAAAATCGCTTATTGCTTTATGCATTCCCTTCCAAAGGTTGGGCACGCTGCATTGGCTGCATCCTTTTCAAAGGTTGCGTACAGCCTCAGCCCTCTCCTTGAATGGGTGGAAATACCCACATCGTGATGCGACCATCTATCACCTGCATGCGGCTGCGATTCGACCAGCGCAAGGCGTGCCTTGCGAAACCCCGGTCCTATCCACCGCCCATTGCGCGGACTATGTCGACCCGGTCCTGCGGCTGCAATACATGCTCCGCCCAGCGCTGGCGGGGGACGATACTGCGGTTGACTGCCACCGCAAGCGTCTGTCCGCCAAGCTCCAGCGACGCGATCAACTGCTGGACGTTATGCCGCTCGTCGACTTGATGCGGCACGCCATTCAATTCGATTTCCATCGCGACCTGCTTTCCTACTGTTTCTTATAGATCTCGGCCCCGTCCCTGATGAATTCGGCGGCCTTGACTTCCATGCCTTTTTCCAAGGCTTGCTGATCTGACAGACCTTGCCTGGCGGCGTATTCGCGCACTTCCTGCGTGATCTTCATCGAGCAGAAATGCGGCCCGCACATCGAGCAGAAATGCGCCACCTTGGCCGAATCCTTCGGCAGGGTTTCATCGTGGAATTCACACGCTTTGTCCGGGTCGAGACCGAGGTTGAACTGGTCTTCCCACCGGAATTCGAAACGTGCTTTCGACAACGCGTTGTCACGGATCTGTGCAGTCGGGTGACCTTTGGCAAGGTCTGCGGCATGCGCAGCCAGCTTGTAGGTGATGATGCCGTCCTTGACGTCCGCCTTGTTCGGCAGGCCCAGATGCTCCTTCGGCGTCACGTAACACAGCATCGCCGTGCCGTACCAGCCGATCATCGCAGCGCCAATGCCGGAGGTGATGTGGTCATAGCCGGGCGCAATATCAGTCGTCAAAGGCCCGAGCGTATAGAACGGCGCCTCATGGCAATCCTTCAACTGAAGCTCCATGTTTTCCTTGATCAGGTGCATCGGCACATGGCCGGGTCCCTCGATCATCACCTGCACGTCATGCTTCCAGGCAATCTGCGTCAATTCGCCCAGCGTCTTGAGCTCACCAAGCTGCGCTTCGTCGTTCGCATCGTAGATCGAGCCCGGGCGCAGGCCGTCGCCGAGCGAGAACGCCACGTCGTAGGCCTTCATGATTTCGCAGATATCTTCGAAATGGTCGTACAGAAACGATTCCTTGTGATGCGCCAGGCACCACTTCGCCATGATCGAGCCGCCGCGCGAGACGATGCCGGTCATCCGCTTCGCTGTCAGCGGCACGTACTGAAGGCGCACGCCCGCATGGATGGTGAAATAATCAACGCCCTGCTCCGCCTGCTCGATCAACGTGTCGCGGAAGATTTCCCAAGTCAGATCCTCGGCCTTGCCGTTAACCTTTTCCAGCGCCTGGTAGATCGGCACGGTACCGATCGGCACAGGGCTGTTGCGAATGATCCATTCGCGGGTTTCATGGATGTGCTTGCCTGTCGACAGATCCATCACGGTATCTCCACCCCAGCGGATCGCCCAGGTCATTTTTTCGACCTCTTCGCCGATCGATGAGGTGACTGCCGAATTGCCGATGTTGGCATTGATCTTCACCAGGAAGTTGCGGCCGATGATCATCGGCTCCGACTCCGGATGGTTGACGTTGTTCGGAATGATTGCCCGCCCGCGCGCAATTTCACTGCGCACGAATTCCGGCGTGATTTCCGCAGAAATCGAGGCGCCGAACGATTCCCCGGGATGCTGCCGGCCCATCAGTTCCGCCAGCTTGTTGCCCATCGGGCCGGATGCCTTCAGGCTTTCCAGGTATTCCCTGCGTTGCAGGTTCTCGCGAATGGCGACGTACTCCATTTCCGGGGTAATGATGCCTTGACGCGCATAGTACATCTGTGACACATTTTTGCCGACAATCGCGCGCCGCGGCTTGCGATGCAGATTCAGGCGCAACTCCGCGAGCTTCGCATCGTTCAGCCGCTCGACACCGTATTCCGACGACGGGCCCGGCAATTCCTCGGTATCGCCGCGCTCCTCAATCCATGGCGCACGCATCAGCTGGAGACCGGAACGGATGTCAACCTTGACCTCCGGATCAGTATAGGGACCGGAAGTGTCATACACGAACACCGGCGGGTTTTTCTCTGCCCCGAACGACGCGAGCGTATCAGACTGACTGATTTCGCGCATCGGCACACGGATGTCGGGACGGGAACCCTCGACGTAAATCTTGCGTGAGTTCGGCAACGGCTGGATTGCGGCTTCGTCGACCTGGGCCGTAGCAGCGAGAAATTCCGGGTTGGTGTTCATGTCATTCCTTTAAGAAAATGCGTCAGGACCTGAATGCCGAAAGGCATTACGCCCCCTCAAAACGGGGCCGTCAAAACAGACCGGAAAGATTGCTCGCCTTGCGTCAGCCTTTGTGAACAGCGCAAAAGCTATTGCCGGCAAGGGGCGCTCGTTCCTGAAAATGGGATGAAGGTAGAAGATCGGAATGCGGGCGGAATCATTTCCAGATGCTTCCCTTCGCTGGCATTATCCAGATCAGGTTCGAGGGTGTTTCTCACCCGAAATCACGATTGGCGATTTCAGGACCCCTAGCAGTCGTCCGATAGCGACGAACACGGATTATAACGCCGTGTTGCCAAAAAAATCCAGGCTCCTCCGTAGAATTTATAGGCAATTACGACCGAATTCCCACCTGATCCGGCACGGCCCGGCGCGCGGATTTTCGAATTGAGCATCCCGGCCGACTCTGAGAAGATTGAAGTGTCAAGCCACCATCGATCAGAGCAAGGAGGCCGGGATGCAACTCAAGACTATCCTGAATCGCGTCCAGAAATTCAAGTGTGGGTAGCGGGTCGGACCCATAAAAACTGCCTGATGCACTGATGTAAATCCGTAATATGGACCCGCTTTAAGCGCTTAGACAAGCCTTTTTGCCATCAAAAAGCCCTCGCCAAGAATGCAAGCGATGCCGCGCGGGAGAGGAGTTGTATACGTCTCGAGACCTGTCGCAGCCTTCCGGTGGCCATTTTGACCCGAAAAATGCAGCTCCACGGCCCAATAGTGCAGTCCATTTGAAAATAAATCATTATGAAACAGAGGCTTGAGTTTGTCCGACCCTGTTATCCTGTTATCGAGCAGCGCATCGTTGCCTGTTGCTCGGCCGGCGCGCGGTCCTTTTCTCGCGCCGGCCTGGCGGGCCTGGCGCCTCGGCCCCGGCGTGACCGCGCTGGTGCATTTCGCGCAAGGCATATACATTTGTGGCAATTGGTGTTTTCCAAACCGGGACTTGTTGGCGGCTATCAACGGCATCAATGACATTTTGAAAAAAGCGCTGGCATAGCAGCGCTTTTTTGTTGCGTCGGTGACAGCTGTTACTAGAAGTTGCCCAACTCTGCTTTATCTTCCGGATCTTTCAGCCACAGAGCAATATCTTTACCCATTGCTTTCACCGTGCGTCCCAGAACAGAACAGGAACCCTTGAAACCCGCGAATGCGCCGCCCATAGAATTCCGGCGAGCACGGAAATCGGCTACCTTTTTGCCGTCTTCGTAAAGTGTACCGCGCGCGCTACTAAATTTTTGGTGACCCATAAATGCGTTTCCCATACTCGTCGCATCGGTGATTTCCAGTTGCAATACGCGACCGCTGCCTGCTGTATCAAGGGAGTCGACCAACGCAACATCTACGCCAAATTCTTTGCCGAATTGCTGAGTGAACTCGGAAAGCTGGCTACCAAGTTTGACGCACTCATTGCGCACCTTTTTTTGAATGTCGGCATCGGCGGCATAGGGAGCATCCTTGATTACTTTAACGGTTTGCGCCACCGTAGAGCCAGCAACAAAAAACACGAATAAAAGTAAAACGATTTGAGTAATTTTCAGCATGGGGCAGTTTCCTCTTTTGTGTGCAGTGCGCGAATAATTATTTGGATCCGTCCGGATCTCGCAACGGATTTCAAACCCGATTGGCACTGACTTTAGCGGCCACGGAGCCTCCTGTAAAGTTTTTTCCAGAACAACCAGCACAGGAAGCGGCCCCATGACTGCGTACAAGCTTCTCGCAATCTGACTAGCGTCGTGTCTCAGTGATCGCGATCGTTCATGCCCGTTCAGGAATTCGAGTGAGGTCCAGAGCCAGGATCAGGCGGGCATCGATCGCTGAAGGCCTCGCCACGCGTCGAGCTGAAGCGATCGATGCCCGCTGGATCCGGAGTCCAAGGCACAAACTGGAAATTTGCTGAGACGCGACTAGTAAGGTATCGCAAAGCTGCTCAGGTTCAAGGATTTTCGAGGCCTGAAGCTTGAATACCTTGCGCCCACGGTGCGGACCGACGGCGATGCGGCAGGTGATGGAATGGCCGGCCAGATCGGGCATCGGTCGTCGGTGTCGAGGACTTCGCCCAGATCGAGTTGTTCGGTGTCGCGCTCGAGCAACCCCTCGCTTTCCAGCAGCCGCCCCGTCCGGTGCGCTGCTGCTCCGGATTGAACGAATGCGGTTGCGCGACTCTCAGGTTTTGAGAAGCTTGTCGGCATAATGGTCGCATGTCCAAGCAACAATCACCTCAGACAAAGACAATTCTGACCCCCACCGCCCGGCTGGCGCGGGTGGAGAAGCGGCGCCTGGCCGACGCGCGCGTAACCGAAGGCGCGCAGGCCTGGCGCGCGCCCGAAGTGCTTTCGTTTTCGGCCTGGCTGGGCAGTTTGCGCGGCCAGGCCCTGATGACCGGCGCCGTCGACCGGGTGCCGGTTTCGGCCTCGCAGTCGCGCCTGCTTTGGCAGCAGGTCATCGACACCGACGTGTTCATCGGCGAGCCACGCGTCTACACGCTGGCCGAGCGTGCCTGGCGAACCATCCACGAGCACTGCCTGGCCCACCCGAGCGAATGGCCCGAAGCGCTGCTGTCCGAAGACAGCCGCCGGTTCCGCGACTGGGTGCAGCGCTTCGAAAAGGTGTCCGGGCAGCGCGGCGTCATCGACGAGTGGAGCTTCGCGGCCAGGCTGCCCGGCCTTTTTGCCGACGGCGCGCTGGAATGGCCGGCGATGATCGAGCTGATCGGCTTCGAATTGCCGCCGACGCCGCTGCAACAACAGATTTTCAAGGCCCTGGCCGATGCCGGAACCGCCATCAACGGGCTTGCGATCGACAAAGCCGCCGGCACGCAAACGGCTGATGGCGATGACAATCGTAATGACAATCGCAATGACGGCGGCGATTTCGATAGCGATTATGGGATTGACAGCAAACCCGATTCCGGTAACCGTTCGCGCCACCCTTCAGCCGACGATCACGTCCTCGATGCACAAGGCTTCGAGCTGCACCGGTTCACCGACGCCGACGAGGAACTGCGCGCCGCGGCAGCCTGGGCACGGGCGCGCGTGGCACATTGCCCGGACCAGGCCGTGGCCGTCGTGGTGCCCGACCTCAACGGCCGGCTGGCGCGCGTCGAGCGCATCTTTCTTCAGCTGTTCGACCCGCCCGGTTTCGCGCTGGGCGACACCGGCGCCGAAGCCTGGCACGTCTCGCTGGGCCTGCCGCTGGCGCAGTGGTCGCTGATCGCCGATGCGCTGTTGCTGCTGCGGCTGGACCCGGCCCGCATCGATCAAGCCACGGCCGGGCGAATCCTGGCCTCGGCCTGCCTGGGCGGCAGTTCGCACGAAGCCGGGCGGCGGGCGCGCGCGACGGCCGATCTGATGCAATGGTCGCCGTTCGAAATCACCGCCTTCGAACTGATTGGCGCGTGCAGAAAATCCGGCGCGACGATCATCGCCGCGCAGCTCGATGCCTGGAAGGCAAGGCGTCCGGAGCACCGCGATGCGGCCTGGCCGTCTGAATGGGTGGCGCGTTTCCAGACCGAGCTTGAACTTCTCGGCTTCGGCCGCGGCCGGGCGCTGGATTCGCGCGAATACCAGGTGCTGCAGCGCTGGCACGAGCTGCTCGAACAGTTCGGTGCCCTCGACGCCGTGATCACCACCCCGATCAAGCGCGGCTTTGCACTGTCGCTGCTGGCAGAACGCGCCGGCGGGGCGACTTTTCGCGAACGCAACCCGGGCTGCCCGGTGGAAATACTCGGCGTTGAAGAAGCACTGGGCTCGCGTTTCGATGCGCTGTGGATTACCACGCTGGACACCGAAAACTGGCCCGGCAGCGTGCGCCGCGAGCCACTGATACCGGGCCCGGTCCAGGCTCGGGTGCCGGGCGCCAGCAGCGACGGCAGGCTGGCACGCGCAGGCCTGGAACTGGCCGGCCTGCTGCGCGCGGCCAACGATGTCTGCGGCAGCTGGTCGAGCGGCAGCGAAGACCCGCAGCGCGAACCCACGCAGCTACTGTACCGGCCCCAAATCATCGACGCGCCAGCGGCGCCAGCGCGCGAGCCGATCGCGCTGGAACGGATCGACGATGACCGTCATGCACCGATGCTACTCGACGCCAAAGTGCGTGGCGGCACCGGCGTGCTCAGCGATCAGTCGGCTTGCCCGTTCCGGGCCTTTGCGCTCAGGCGCCTGGGTGCGCGCGAGCTGGCCATGCCGCGGCCGGGCCTGGATGCCGCAGCTCGCGGCAACCTGACTCACACGGCCCTGGAACTGTTCTGGCAAGGGCTGGCCGGCCACGCCGAGCTGATCGCGTTGAAACCCGACGAACTGGACCAGCGCATCCATACTGCTACCGACCAGGCACTGGGGCGCCTGACCGAGCCGCATCGACTGCTGCTGAGCGCGGCCGGCCGCCGGCTCGAACAGCGCTGCAGCGTGCGCACGCTGCAGCGCTGGCTCGAACTCGAACGTTCACGCGGTGATTTCCGCGTCGCGGCCCGCGAACAGGAGATCGCGATGGAATTTGCCGGGCTGAAGCTGAAGGGCAAAATCGACCGCATCGACGAAACGCCGGCCGGCACCGTGCTGATCGACTACAAGACCGGCCGCGCCGGGCGCAACGGCTGGATGCCCGATGCGCGCATTGCCGACCCCCAGTTGCCGGCCTACGCGCTGGCCATGACGAGCCGCCCGGCGGCGCTGGCCTTTGCCCGAATCCGGCCCGACGAGCTCAAATTCGACGGGCTGTGCGAGACCGATGCCGGCATCCCGGGCGTGACCGAACTGGCCGAAGCCCGCGGCGCATGGAAAGATGCCGAGGACTGGAACGTGCTCCTGAATGACTGGCAGACCTGCCTCGACGGCCTGTCGATTTCATTCCAGGAAGGCCGCGCCGAAGTCGACCCGCGCGACGCCCAGGCCTGCCGCAACTGTCACCTGCATTCACTGTGCCGAATCCACGAGCGAATGCCTGCGGCCGACACGGAGCATGAAGCATGAGCGACCTCCAGCAGCGCCTTGCCGCGGTCGAACCGCAGCGCTCGGTCATCGTCCAGGCTCCGGCCGGCTCGGGCAAGACCACCTTGCTGGTCGAGCGCTTTCTGGCGCTGCTCGGCGTGGTCGAGGAGCCCGAGGAAATACTGGCCATTACATTTACCCGAAAAGCCGCGGCCGAAATGCGCGAACGGGTGCTGCGCTTTCTCGAACCCGGCTTTGCGACCGACGCGCCGCACGAGCAGGCAGCGCTCGAGAAAGCACGCGCCGTGGCCGAAAAAGTCCAGCGCTGGAAGCTGGCGGCCAACCCGCAGCGGCTGATGATTCGCACCATCGACAGCTTCAGCCACTACCTTGCGCGCAGCATGCCGGTGGCCAGTCGGCTGGGGCCGGTACCGCAACCGGCCGACAACACCCGCGCCTTGTATCGCCGCGCCGCGCGCCGAACGCTGGAGGCGCTCGAAGGCGACGAGCTATCGGCCGATCTCGAACAATTGCTGCTGTGGCGCGACCACCGCACGCAGGACATCGAAGACCTGTTGATCTCGCTGCTGGCCCGGCGCGAACAATGGCTGCGCGCACTCGGCGTCACCGGCCAACCCGACCGCCGGGCCTTCGAGCGGGTCCTGGAAACAGTGGTCACCGAAGCGCTGACGCAAACCCGCCACGCGCTGGATGCTGCACTGGCCTCGATTCACAGCAACGGCGATGAATTGGTGCATTTGCTCTGCTTTGCCGCCGACACGCTGCGCGGCCAGGGCCGGGCCTCCGATATCTGCAATTTCGCCGGCGATTATGACGGCGCTTGTGATAGCGCTTGTGATAGCAAGCGCAGCGAGCTGCCGACGCCCGATAGCGGCGACTTGCCGCAGTGGAAGGCCGTGGCCGAGGCGCTGTTGACCAAGGCCGGCAGCTGGCGCAAATCGGTGACCATCACGACCGGCTTTCCGCCGAAAACGGCGCAAAAGGCGCGCTTCGGCGAACTGCTGGCATCACTGGCCGGCAACCCGGCGCTGGCCGAAATGCTGCAGCGTGCACGCAGCCTGCCCGAGCCGCGCTACGACGACCAGCAATGGCGCACGCTCGAAGCCCTGATCAAGGTGCTCGAACGCGCCGCCGGCGAACTCGAACTGCTGTTCGCCGAGGCCGGCCAGACCGACTTCACCGGCCTGTCGCGGGCCGCGCTGCAGGGCCTGGGCGACGAAGATTCCGGCTTCACCGACCTGGGGCTGTACCTGGACAACCGCATTTCCCACATCCTGGTCGACGAATACCAGGACACCAACTGGGCCCAGTTCTACCTGCTGGAAAAACTCACCCACGGCTGGCAGCGCGGCGACGGCCGAACGCTGTTCGTGGTCGGCGACCCGATGCAGTCGATCTATCGTTTCAGAGAAGCCGAAGTGGGCCTGTTCATGCGCAGCCGCGACCAGGGCCTGAACGGTCTGGCGCTGGATTCGCTGAAGCTGGCGCAGAACTTCCGCTCCAGGTCCGAAATCGTCGACTGGGTCAACGACACGCTGGGTCCGGCCTTCCCGACCACCGAGGACATCGCCGCCGGTGCCGTCGCCTACGCCCGTTCCGAGGCCGGGCGCGGCGCCGGCGGCCAGGTCGAAACGCTGGCCCGCGCCGATGAAGGGCACGAGGCCGAGGCCATTGCCGAGCGCATCGAACAGGCGCTGGCCGGTCACGCCGACGACCCGGACTACAAGGCCGCGATCATTGTTCGCGCCCGAAGCCACCTGACCGAAATTCTGCCGGCATTAAAGGCCCGCGGCATTCCATTTCGTGCGCTCAAGCTCGACCCGCTGCTGCTCCGCCCGGTGGTCCAGGATTTGCTGGCGCTGGCCCGCGCCATTCGCTTTCCGGCCGACCGCACGGCGCTGCTGGCCGTGCTGCGCGCACCGATTTGCGGGCTGACGCTGGCCGATCTGCACGCGCTGGCCGGCGACGGCGCCGATCCGTTCGACGACCAGGCGCCGGGACGGCTTTCCGATGCAGCCAGGCCCAGGGCGGCACGCGTGTTCGACGCGCTGGCCGACGCCCGCGCGCTGGTTGGTCGGCGCTCGCTGCGCGACCGGGTCGAAGGCGCCTGGCATCGCCTGGGCGGCCCGCACTGTCTCCAGCGGCCGACCTCGGAGCTACCCGAGGCAGCGATGTTTCTGGACGCGCTGGCAAGTGCAGAACAGCAGAACCTGGCCGATGACTGGAACGATTTCGACGAACTGCTGCAACAGCAGTACACCGAAGGCGATCCGCCCGACGCCTCGATCAAGCTCGAGATCCTGACCATGCACGGCGCCAAGGGCCTGGAATGGGACCTGGTGGTGCTGCCCGGCCTGAATCGCGGCAGCGGCGGCAACGACCGCGAGCTGCTTTACTGGCTGCCGTTCACACCGGCCCATGGCCACGAGCAAGTGCTGCTGGCGCCGCTGCGCGCGGCCTGGCAGCCCGACAACTCGCCGTTGATCGAGCTGATCCGAAGCGAGCAGAAAGCCCGCGACAAGTTCGAGAACCAGCGCCTGCTCTACGTCGCCGCCACCCGGGCCCGCCAGCAGCTGATCGTCTGCGGCGTGCTCGACCCGGCGCGCGACGAGATCAAGCCGGCCGGCGGCAGCCTGCTCGAAATCCTGTGGCCACGTGCCGGCGGCGGCTTCATCGAGTCACTGAACGCGGCCACCGAAACCCGAACTGACGTCTCGGCGATCGCCGGACAAGCGACCGAGCCGTCGCTCGACCAGTCGCTGATGCGCGTACCGGCCGGCTGGCAGCCGCCCATCGACACGCCATTGGCCTGGGCACCAAAGCTGGCGCCGGCCGAGCGCGAGATCGAAATCGAATTTAACTGGGCCGGCGTCCAGGCCCGGCGCACCGGCACCGTGCTGCACCAGTTGCTCGAGCGGGTCGGCAACATCGGCATCGAAAACCTCGACCCGGACCAACAGCGCCGGCTAACCGCGCGCATTCCGCAACTGCTGCGCGCGCTGGGCACCGGCCCGGGTCTGCTCGACAAGACCGCATCGATGATTGCCGAGGCTTTCGAAAACACGCTGGCAAGCTCCACTGGCCGCTGGATCCTCAGCGGCCGCCATCACGATGCAGCCTGCGAACTCGCGCTGACCGGCACCGTCGACGGCAAGCTGGTCAACGCCGTCATCGACCGCACCTTCGTCGACGAGCACGGCACACGCTGGATCATCGATTACAAATCCGGCTTCCACGCCGGCGGCAACCTCGAAGGCTTCCTCGCCGAGGAAGGCGAGCGCTACGAAACGCAGCTGGGGCTGTACCGCAAATTGTTCGAACTCATGGGCGAGACCGACCTCAAAACCGCGCTGTACCTGCCGCGGCACGACCAGTTGCGCATCGTTTAAATCACAGCGGCCGGGGGCGCAACTACCCCGGGTTTCAACTGCCACTACATACGCTAATCCTGCAGCGCTTATCGGGCTTCCAGCGCCTCGTCGAAGGCACGCCGCGTGGCCTCGTCGAACAACACGAAGCGCACCAGCAGATCATCGGGGGCTGCGGCGCGCACGGTTTGAATGGCGATATTGGCCGCCTGTTCGAGCGGGTAGCCGAAGGCACCAGCCGACAGGGCCGGGAAGCCGACCGATTCGATTCCGTGCTCGCAGCACCGGTCGATCGAATTGCGATAGGCATTGGCCAGCAGTTCGTCGGCCGGCTCGTCGATGCCATAGCGCGGCCCCAGCGCGTGGATGACATAGCGGTTGGGCAGGTCGAAGGCTTCGGTGAGCACCGCCTGGCCCGGCTCGATCGGCGCCAGTGACCGGCACGCTTTTGCCAGTTCCGGTCCTGCGGCCCGATGCATGGCGCCGGCCACACCGCCGCCGGGCATCAGCTCGGCATTGGCGGCATTGACCACGGCTTCCAGATCCTGCTGCTGCGTGATATCACCGTTTTTCAACTCGATCGGCATAGGCTTCTCCTTCGGCAAGTCGTGCTGAACGTACAAACGCAGAAAGTCTTGTCCTCGTGCTTGTCGTTAATTGTAGCGTTGCCGGCGCAAGCGCGGGCCAGAGGCAGCCCGTGCTCTTGCCGGACGAGTCGGCTGCCAACATGCCTTGACCCGAACCGCGCAGCGATCGGATCAATCCAGGTTATCGATGTGAGCGTCACCGCCGAAGGTTCTGGCTTCGATCTCGACGGTCGCAGCATCGGTTTCCATCGAAAGCCGTTCGCCGGGCCCGCGGCCGGACTGGATCTGGCCGCCGAAGGCGCCGTTGATGCTGCCGGAAAAGGTCTCTACACAAAAGCACCAGCACCTGGCTTGCCCGGCGCCCTCACCACAGTTTTTTATGGTTGGTCCCGGCGATCAATTTGCTGATCAAATAAGCCATCAGAAACAGTGCCGGCGTAGCGAAATGAACAGGACTGACGACCCAGGTTGCAAGTCCAACGGATAACGCAGTCAATTCCGCCAGGCTCAACGGTTTTCTTCTCGACACGCCCAGCAGGCCGAATTTCAGCCACAGCGGCTACGCTTTCCATGAAGCTGAATCCTTGTCGATCACGACGGTTTCCTCCGTCAAGCTTGAAACTTCGACCTCAAATACAGCGACGAGTGATTTCAGCGACTCAAGGCTGGCCCTGTTCCCGCTTTCAATGCGCTGGATCGTTCTGACGCTTAACCCCGAGAATGTCGCAAGCTGCTCCTGAGACCAGTTGTTTCGTTCGCGAAGTCTTTTAATCACGATCAGCCTCCAGTGCTCCAGATATTGCGGCCACCATCGAACAAAGCTGCGGTTGGCGGTTACGGCTGATACCCGACAGTGGCCTGACAGCGCAGCCAGCGGTTGAAGCGAACGGCCGGCGCACCGCGGATCACGAAATGATCGATTCGGGCTAAGCTGTCGCTTCAGAAACCCTGCACCGGACCTTATTTCATGCCGCAACTGCATTCGCTGTTCGCCACCGCCCCGCGCGGGCTGGAGGAACTGCTGGCCGAGGAGCTTTCGAAGCTGCGGCTGGCGGACGTCAAGGTGCGCCGCGGTGGTGCGTCGTTCGCGGCGAACCTGGCCGGCGCCTACCGGGCCTGTTTATGGTCGCGCGTGGCCAACCGCATCCTGCTGCCGCTGGCCGAATTTGAAGCCGATGACGACGATGCGCTGTACCGCGGCGTTCGAGAGATCAACTGGGACGATCATCTTGGCCCGGACAATACGCTGGCGATTGATTTTACCGGGATCAAGGCTGCGATCAGCCACAGCCGCTTCGCCGAGCAGCGGGTCAAGGACGCGATCGTCGACCAGATACGCGAGTGCTGCGGCGATCGGCCTTCGGTCGATACGCTCGAGCCGGACCTGCGCATCAATGTGCACATGCACCGCCAGCAGGTAACGCTTGCCATCGACCTTTCCGGCGACAGCCTGCACCGCCGCGGCTACCGCGAAAGCGGTTCGATGGCGCCGCTGAAGGAGAACCTGGCCGCCTCCATGCTGCTGCGCGGCGACTGGCCGGAACTGGCCGCAGCCGGCGGCGGATTCTGTGACCCGATGGCAGGCTCGTGCACGATTGCGATCGAGGCGGCCTGGATCGCCGGCGATTCGGCGCCGGGGCTGCTGCGCACCCGCTTTGGCTTCCAGCGCTGGCGCGGCCACGACGTGGCGGCCTGGAAAAGCCTGCTCGACGAGGCGCTCGAAAGGCAGGAGGCCGGGCTTGCGAATATTCCGCCGATCGTCGCTTACGACCATGACCCGCTCGCGGTGCGCCTGGCGCTGGGCAATGTGCAGCGCGCAGGCCTGGCCGGGCATGTGCACGTCGAGCGCCGCGATCTTTCCGAGGCGCGGGCGCCGGCCAGGATCGATCACGGGCTGGTCGCGGTCAACCCGCCCTACGGCGAGCGCCTGGGCGAGCAGCACGAACTGCTGCCGCTTTATCTGCGGCTGGGCGAAACCCTGCGCCGGCATTTTCCAGGCTGGCGCGCAATGGTCTTGAACGGTTCGGGCTGCCAGGTCGGACTCAAGCCCGAGCGAAGCTGGCAGATGTTCAATGGGCCGATCGAATGCCGGCTCGAGCGGTTTGAAATCGGTACGGAATCGGCAGACCATATTCGCGAACCGGCCGAGGACCTGGTCAATCGCGTCCGCAAGAACCAGCGCCAGCTGACCAAATGGCTGCGCCGCGAGCAGATCAGCTGCTACCGCGTCTACGACGCCGACATCCCCGAGTACGCGCTGGCGGTGGATGTTTACGGCACCGAAGATGGCGACTGGCTGCACGTGCAGGAATACGAGCCGCCGGGCACGGTCGATCCGCACCAGGCCCAGGCGCGCCTGCGCGCGGCACTTTCGGCGCTGCCCGAAGCGCTGGGCGTCCCGCACGAGCGCCTGGTGTTCAAGGTGCGCCGCCGCCAGCGCGGGCGCGAGCAGTACGAGCGCCACGGCGAACACGGCCAGTCGCTGGTCGTGCGCGAAGGCCACTGCCGGCTGCTGGTCAACCTGACCGATCACCTCGACACCGGACTGTTTCTCGACCACCGGCCGCTACGCCTGTGGCTGGCCGAGGCTGCCGCCGGCAAGCGTATGCTCAACCTGTTCTGCTACACCGGCGCGGCGACCATCCACGCCGCCGTCGGCGGTGCCATCTCGAGCACCAGCGTGGACCTGTCCAGAACCTATCTCGACTGGTTCAAGCGCAACCTGGAACTGAACGGCTTCGAGGATGGCCGGCACCGGGCGATCCGCGCCGACGCCCGCGAATGGCTGGACCAGTGCCGCGAGCCGTTCGACCTGATCTTTCTCGATCCGCCGAGCTTTTCAAATTCAAAGAAAATGGATTCCAGCCTCGATCTCCAGCGCGACCACACCGACCTGGTGTGCGCCGCCGCGCGCTGCCTTGCACCCGAAGGCGTGCTGGTGTTTTCCACCAACCTGCGCCGCTTCAAGCTCGATGATGCGCTGCAACGGGAATATCGAATCGAGGATCGCAGCGCCTGGTCGATCCCGAAGGATTTCGAGCGCAATCGCAAGATTCACCAATGCTGGTTCATCCGCTTGAAATCGGAGACCTGATCGACGAGGAAAATAGTCGCCGACGCCGCCAAAGACCTTTTTTAGAGAGTATATTCATATCAGCGAATATACTTGAAGGATCAAGCGATGCGATGGCCAAGCCTGTCGGTGGTTGGCAAAAGCCTGCAGCAAACCAGCAAACCAGCAAACCAGCAAACCAGCAAACCAGCAAACCAGCAAACCAGCAAA
>JAVVET010000029.1:0-18319 GCA_032251235.1 Wenzhouxiangellaceae bacterium | reverse complement strand
CAAAAGACTACCAGCCGCGCGTGCCGGGGCCGCCCTTGAACGGGCCCTTGACCCAACTGAGAATCCAGCCGCCGTAGAAGTCACCCTGTTGCGGCTGCACCCGTTCGCCAGCGACGAAACAGCCATTGACTTTGCGGGCGTAAAACGAGACGAAATCCCGGATTCGATCGTCGCTCGGGTCCGGGTAGGCCCAGCAGGCATCTTCGATGAGACCTTCCCCGCTTTGCAGGTGCCAGTAGCGCGCCTGGCCTTTCCACTCGCAAAAGGTTTTCGTGCGGCTTGGTTGCAGGCGGGAGAAATCTACACCTTCGGGTGGGAAATAAAAGCACGGCGGGTGCGATGTTTCAAGAATGCGCAACCCGGAGGTGGTGTGGGCCAGCGTCTCGCCGTCGTGTTCGACTTTGAGCGGCCAATCGATCGACTCGATGCGCGGCGGGCGCGGATAATCCCAGACCGATTCCGACTCGGGCAGTTCGGTTTTCAATGCAATCATGGGCAAAGCCTACCATCGCACGATACCAGGCCGGATGAACGGCATCCCTTCACCGCGTTCTGGCTTGCCTGTTTGGGAACCGGCCAACGGCACTGGATAAATTCGCCAGGAATCAACCCCCGCAGGGCGGTTCGGATCATAATTAACGAATACCGGCAAAATTGCCAGTAGCCTGGTCGATTCAGGATTCTGTGCGATTCAAATGAATGTCGCGAGGGGACGCCGGCTCGGGTCCGATCCGGCTCTCATCGCTTTGGATCGGTCAAGTCCGTCAGGCTGCTAGCCTTCCGACTTTTTCTCGTCGCTTTCAATTTCGATGTTTCGGCAAACCCGAACGCCGGTGCGGGATCCAGTCCCAACGCTGCGCTTTTCGCAGACACGCTTGGTCGTTGTCGTGTCGGCCACGGCTTCGCCGGCCACGGGCTCCGGCGTGACTGCGCAGCCACCAAGCCACAGCGCGACGACCGCAACGAGAATTTGACAGGATTTAATCATTTGGTGTAGTTTCCATATAAAGTACGAAGCCGTTAATACGAAAGATTTACTACGATAGAATTCGTAGTTCTGCGCTATGCCGCGGTACGTTAACACGTCTGATACATTGAAAGCAACCAAAAACAGGCTCCAATCCAGCATGCAATCGCCGCCACGTCCAACCGCTTCCGAGCTGAAAATTCTACGCGTGCTTTGGGAAACCGGTCCCGCCACAGTGCGGCAGGTGCATGGGCACATTCTTGAAAACGATGCGCTGAGTTATACCACGGTGCTCAAGCAGCTTCAGATCATGACCGAAAAAGGGCTGGTCGAACGCGATGTCGAGCGTCGCGCACACGTCTTCAAGCCCGTTTACTCCGAATCGCAAACCCAGAAGGCCATGCTCGGCGATTTCATAACGCGCGTCTACGACGGATCCTCGTCCAGGATGGTCATGCAGGCCCTGGGCTTGTCCAGGCCGGCCAGCCGCGACGAACTCGATAAAATCCGGTCGCTGGTCCAGGAGCTTAGAAACCGACCGGGTCCCCACCCGTCGACCTCAGAGGAACAGTGAAATTTTTTCGATGCGCTGGCCGCAAAACCTTTTCGTGCTGATCGAGCCGCTGGCAGCATGGCGGACTTGACCGATCGATTCGACCAAAAGCCGGTTGGAGTCAGATTTTTCGATCTTTTGAGGCGAAAACGAGTCGATTTAACGATCAAGAGCGGGAAATCTGGCCCAATCCGGCTTTTCCGCGGCAGTACATCAACAACAGCTCAGCGTTGAGTCCGACAGGCTGCCAGGACTGACTTTACTGCAATTTTTGTGGCAGCAGCGTTGGTTGGACTGCTGTTCGGCATTGCCCTGAATGCCGCGCGCCAAGCCATCCCGCTCGGCCGATATTGACCAGGTGCGGCCACGTGGGTGCGGCTTGTTTCGCTGGTTCCACTCACGACGCTGTACCTGCTTTATTTTGGTGCCGGCAGCACGACTCCGGTCTCCACGGGTCCGGTCTCGACAAGCCTGGACAGCTCGATCCTGATTCGTGCCACGGTCGCACTATGGCAGGCCGGCGTCGTACTGATCTCGTGTCGCACGCTTTGGGCCTGGAGCGGCCTGAACGCAATCCGCCGTCGTTTGAACCGAATTCGGCACTGGCCAGGATGGCCACGCTCCCTGATGCCGCATCCATTGATGCGCCATTCGATGTACCCGAACACAATTTCGCGACCAGGCGCCAAGGCCGGGCATCGGAAGGCCAGGTCAATGGCGGCGCATTAGTGCACAAGGTCGAGCCGAAATTTCCCGCCCCCGCCCTTCGCAACGCCACCGCCGGCTTTGTCGAGATCAGTTTCGGCGTCAATACCGGCGGACAAGTCGTTCGATGCTGATACTACGTTGTCGGCGCAGCGGGACCAGTGATGCACCAGAGGGTATAAGCCCGTCTTATTCACCACCCTTCCTGCCGCGGCGCCGTCAGGCCCGCGTCTGCGGCATTTCGCTCGGTCGCACATCCTCACTGCCGTTATTGACAAGCAGGGCGATTGCGCCTGCGGAGGGCTCGGTCGCCAAACGCAACAGCCAGCGGTCCTGACGACCCCTCGCGACGGAAGAGTGGTGAATAATCCGGCGTAAGCGAGACAAATGGCGCGGCTATCGGCGCCCGCCGGCCCGAACCACACCCATCACGAGTCGGCAGCTTCGGTCGGTCGGCTGTTCTTGTTCATCGATGCCAGCCTCGGGTGGGCTTTTGTGCTGGCCAGGATCACGCAGTTGCGTCCCTGGCGCTTGGCTCGATACATTGCCTGGTCGGCGCGCGCAAGCCACGACGCGGCATCCTCTTCGAGTTGCAGCACCGCCACGCCGGCCGAGTAGGCAATGGCCTCGCCATCGACCAGCAGCTTCCCACTGGTGCGCCGATGCAGCGACCGCGCCATTTCCATGGCCTCGTCGCCATCGTGGTCAGGCACCAGCAAAACGAACTCTTCGCCGCCGAATCGGTAGAAGCCGTCTTCGACGCGAATGTTCTCGCGCATGAGGTCTGCGAAATCATGCAGCGCATGATCCCCCACTTCGTGCCCATGTTCATCGTTGATGCGCTTGAAGCGGTCGATATCCAGCAACACGAGCGTGGCACCGCGGCCGGTTCTTCGATGCGCCGACACCGCTGCCGAAAGATCGCGCCGCATCATGCGTCGATTGCCGGCATAGGTCAGTGGGTCCTGAAGCGCGAGGGTCTTGAGCTGTTCCTGATATCGGGACAATCGTTCGGCAAAGATAAATGCAAAAGTCGTCACCATCAAACCGGTCACGATATAGGTCGTGCCCTCTAGAATCGACTCGAACAAGTCGATTTCAATGATCAGTACCGTGATCAGCAGCAAGTTCGAAAGCAACGCGAAGCGCCGACTGGTCAACAGGAAATTAACCCACAAGACTACGTATCCCCACAGAATGCCGGTGCGCCCGAACATGATCGTCGAGGCAATGCAGGCCGCCACCGTGACAATGGCGAAGAAGCGGCCGGCCCGGTCGGTCTCGCCGCTGGTGATCGCGTATGCCAGCACCAGCAGCATGCTGATCACGATCGAAAGGTTGACCGTGCCGCCCAGGTAATAGCCAGAAGCGTAGCGATAAACCGTAAAGCCGGAAATGATGATCACCGCCAGACCTCCGAACAGCATGATCATCGCAAACTGGTAATCGTCCCGAAACCGGGCCTTGAACTGTTCACGAAATTGCGGTCCGAATAAACCCATCATCAATTGCCCCTGTCCATCAACCCGAGTGTACCCCGCGACCTGGCCCGTATTTTAGTTTCACCGCATAAGGACTGAAAATACCCGCGAGTCGGTGCTCCCGATACCAGTCTGGGAAACTGATATGTGCCGAATTCCTGAAAAAGCTACCGTCTGATTATGGCTGGTTCAGGGTGAACCACCCGACAGGGACAGATACGCTTGCCGATAAATGACAGAAATTAAAACAGGGTTCGGGCGGCGACTCGGATCCATCGTCACTTCGGCCGGGCCGAGCTGACCGGTGCCGCAGGCTGACGTATTTTGGCGAAAATAGCCGAATCGAAAAGCTCCACACCCACGCTGCGTTCGCCGAATCCGCTATGCTAGCCAGTCGACCATACGCATGGGTACGGACGTTGGAAACGCTTTACCATCCGGATTTTGAACACGATGCATGCGGTTTCGGGCTGATCGTTCAGCTCGATGGCCAGGCCGGGCATGGAGTGGTGGCCGACGCCATACAGGCGCTGGAGCGCCTGACCCATCGCGGTGCCGTGGCACCCGACGGCAAAACCGGCGACGGCTGCGGGCTGTTGATCGGGCTTCCGGTGGAATTTCTGCGCGCGGTGGCGGCCGACAGCGGCATTAAACCGGGCGCCCGCTTTACCGCGGGCACGATTTTTCTCGACCACGACCCGGCCATGGCCGAACAGCAGCGCAATCGCCTGGCCGATCGACTCGAGGCGCAGGCGCTGACGGTCAACGGCTGGCGCCAGGTACCGGTCGATGCTGACGCCCTGGGCGAGCGCGCGCGCCAGACGCTGCCGCGGATCGAGCAGATTTTTGTCTCGGCAGCCGACGACTGCGATGACAGCGATGATTCGGACTTCCAGCGTCGCCTGTTCGTGGCACGCCGTCTGGCCGAGTCCGAAACGGCTGCCGACGAGGCTTTTTACGTCGCCAGCCTCTCGGCCAGCACGCTGTCCTACAAGGGCATGGTCATGCCCGAATACCTGGCACGCTTCTTTCCGGACCTGGCCGATCCGCGCATGCAAACACCGATGGCGCTGTTCCACCAGCGCTTTTCGACCAACACGCTGCCGCGCTGGCGCCTGGCCCAGCCGTTTCGCATGCTCGCCCACAACGGCGAAATCAATACCATTCGCGGCAACCGCAACTGGACCCGCGCGCGCCGGGCGCTGCTGACCACGCCGGTGCTGGCGCCACTGGCTGAAATCGACCCGCCGGTCGGCATGCACGGCTCGGATTCCTCGTCACTCGACAACATGCTGGAACTGCTGGTAACCGGCGGCATGCCGTTGCCGCAGGCGCTGCGCATCCTGGTGCCGCCGGCCTGGCAGACGGCCGATAACCTGGACGCCGACCTGCGCGCATTCCATGAATATTTTGCGTTTCACCAGGAAGCCTGGGACGGTCCGGCCGGGCTGGTGATGACCGACGGGCGCTGGGTCGTTTGCGGCCTGGACCGCAACGGCCTGCGGCCGGCGCGCTGGACACTGACGACCGACCGCAGGCTGATCGTGGCCTCCGAGACCGGCGTCGTCGATGTGGCGCTGGAACAGGTCGAGGCGCGTGGCCGGCTGGGTCCTGGCGAACTGCTGGCGGCCGACCTGGCGACCGGGCAACTGCTGGACAGCGACGAGATCGACGACCAGTTGAAAACCCTGCAGCCATGGCAGGACTGGCTCAAGGCCGGCGTGCGCTACCTGGAGTCCGAACTGGTCGACGTGCACATGGCCGCCGAGCCTTTCGACGCCGATACGCTGGCCACTTACCAGAAGATGTTCAACCTGTCGCGCGAAGAGCGGCGCGAGGTGATCCAGGTGCTGGCCGAAACCCAGTCCGAGGCCATCGGCTCGATGGGCGACGACACGCCCATGCCGGTGCTGTCGACCCGCATCCGCTCACTCTACGACTGTTGCCGCCAGCAGTTCGCCCAGGTCACCAACCCGGCCATCGACAGCCTGCGCGAGCGGGTCGTCATGTCGCTGGAAACCGGTCTGGGCCGCAAGGGCAATATCTTCGAGGCCGGGCCGGAAATGGCCGAGCGCGTCGTACTCAACTCACCGGTGCTGTCCCAGCGCAAGCTGCGCCAGCTGGTCAATACGCCGCAGTTCAAGCTGCCGTCGGTATTGCTCGATCTGAACTATCCCGACGACCGTCCGCTGGCCGATGCGCTGGCCGACCTGTGCCGCCGTGCCAGCGAGGCGGTCGACCAGGGCAAGCAACTGCTCATTCTCTCCGACCGCTATCTCGAGGCCGGAAAAATCCCGGTGCACGCATTATTGGCCACCGGCGCCGTGCACCACCATTTGCTCGAAACCGGGCAACGGCCGATGTGCAATTTAATCGTCGAGACCGGCACCGCACGCGACGCGCACCATTTCGCCTGCCTGGTCGGCTTCGGCGCCACGGCCGTCTACCCCTACCTGGTCTACCAGACGCTGCACTCGATGGCCGAAGCCGGGGAAATCGAGCATTCGCGCGACCAGGCGCTGCAGCTTGGGCGGGCTTACCGGCGCGGTATCCGCAAGGGCCTGTTCAAGATCCTGTCCAAAATGGGCATCTCGACGGTGGCCTCCTACCGCGGTGCCCAGCTGTTCGAACTGGTCGGGCTATCCGATGAGGTCACGCAACTTTGTTTTCCGGGCGCCGTCAGCCGGCTCCAGGGGCTTGATTTCGACGATTTGTGGAACGACCAGCAATCGCTGGCGCGCTGGGCCTGGAACCGCCAGATCCCGATCGAACACGGTGGGCTGTTCCGCTATGTCGACGGCGCCGAATTCCACGCCTGGAACCCGGACGTGGTGACGGCGCTGCGGCGGGCCGCGCAAAGCGGCGAGGCCCGCGATTACGAGTGTTACGCACGTCTGGTCAATGAGCGACAACCCTCCATGTTGCGCGATCTTCTTGGATTGTGCTCCGATCATGCCGCCATCGACATCGAACGAGTCGAGACCGAAGAAAGCATCATCAAGCGTTTCGATTCGGCCGGCATGAGCCTTGGCGCGCTTTCGCCCGAAGCGCACGAAGCGTTGGCAATCGCGATGAACCGGCTCGGTGCGCGCTCGAACTCGGGCGAAGGCGGCGAGGACCCGGCCCGCTACGGCACCGAAAAATCATCCAAAATCAAGCAGATCGCCTCGGGCCGCTTTGGCGTGACGCCGGACTACCTGGTCAACGCGGAAGTCATACAGATCAAAATCGCCCAGGGTGCAAAGCCCGGTGAAGGCGGACAGTTGCCGGGCCACAAGGTCGACGGCCTGATCGCACGGCTGCGCTTTGCCACGCCCGGTGTCGGGCTCATCTCGCCGCCGCCGCACCACGATATCTATTCCATCGAGGATCTGGCCCAGTTGATCTATGACCTCAAGCAGGTCAACCCGGATGCGCTGGTTTCGGTCAAGCTGGTCTCCGAACCCGGCGTCGGCACGATCGCGGCCGGCGTGGTCAAGGCCTACGCCGACCTGATCACGATCTCCGGTTACGACGGCGGCACCGGCGCCAGCCCGATGACTTCGGTCAAATACGCCGGCGCGCCGTGGGAACTTGGCCTGAGCGAAGTTCGCCAGGTACTAATGCAAAACGACCTGCGCGGCCAGGTCAGAATCCAGGCCGACGGCGGGCTGAAGACCGGGCTGGACGTGGTCAAGGCCGCCGTCCTGGGCGCCGAAAGCTTTGGCTTCGGCACCGCGCCGATGATCGCGCTGGGCTGCAAGTACCTGCGCATCTGCCACCTCAACAATTGCGCAACCGGCATCGCCACGCAAAACGAAACGCTGAGAAAACACCACTTCATCGGCCTGCCGGACATGGTCATCAATTATTTCCGGGGCGTTGCCAATGAGGTCCGCCAGATTCTGGCCTCGCTGGGCGTGGCACGGCTGGAAGACCTGATCGGGCGCACCGAATACCTGAAACGCATTGAGGGGCTGACCGGCCGACAGCACAAGCTCGACCTGGCTCCGCTGCTTTCCAATGCCGGTCTGAGCCCGGACAGTGCGCGGTTCTGCACGATCGCGCGCAACCCGCCGCACGACCCCGGAAAACTGGCCGAACAGATCGATGCACGCACGCATGGGGCGGTCAGCAGCCGCAGCGGCGGCCGCTTCGAGTTCGAGATCCGCAACCACGACCGATCGATCGGCGCCCGGCTTTCGGGCAAGATCGCCCGCCTGCACGGCGCCGAAGGCCTGGCCAATGCCCCGATCGAGCTGCAGTTGACCGGAACCGCCGGCCAAAGCCTGGGCGCTTTCAATGCCGCCGGGCTGCAAATTACGCTGATCGGCGAAGCCAACGACTACGTCGGCAAAAGCATGGCCGGCGGCTGCATCACCTTGCGCCCGCCGCAAGGCGTGCGCTACCTGCCCGAACACACGCCGATCATGGGCAATACCTGCCTGTATGGCGCCACCGGCGGCGAATTGTTTGCCGCCGGTCTGGCCGGAGAGCGCTTCATGGTGCGAAACTCCGGCGCCGTCGCCGTGGTCGAAGGGACCGGCGACCACGCCTGCGAATACATGACCGGCGGCGTGGCCGTCATCCTCGGCGCCACCGGGATCAATTTCGGCGCCGGCATGACCGGCGGTTTTGCTTACGTGCTCGACCTGGAGCGCAATTTCGTCGACCGCTACAACCACGAGTTGATCGAAATCCACCATATCGAAGCCGACAACATGGAAAACCACGTCCACCATCTGCGCGAAATGATCGAAAAGCACGTCGAACGAACCGCCAGCCGATGGGGAGCCGAAGTGCTGGACAACTATCGACGCATGCTGCCGAAGTTCTGGCTGGTCAAGCCCAAGGCAGCCGAGCTCGAGGACCTGATTTCGAGCCTGCGGGAGGCCGCATGATCGTGGCTTTTTGGGTTTGGTTGTATAAAACCGTTCCGCGGGCCGCATCGCTGATTGATGATGGCGGCAACGCTATCGCTCATCCAAATTCAAAAACGGCTTCGCCGGCGGCGAAACCGTTTTGGAATGGCCGCCGGACACCGTGGACCACACGTGGAGGAAACCCCTGAAATGAAACAATATTCAAACCTCCACTTCATCGAAACCCCGCGCAAGAACCCAACCGAGGTGCCGGTCGCGATTCGCGTGCGCGACTGGAACGAGATCTACGGGCAGTACCAGGCCGATTCGGCGGCCGACCAGTCAGCGCGCTGCATCAACTGCGGCAACCCGTACTGCGAGTGGGAATGCCCGGTGCACAACTACATTCCCGACTGGCTGCGGCTGGTCAAACAAGGCCGCCTGTTCGAGGCCGCCGAGTTGTCGCACCAGACCAATTCGCTGCCCGAGATCTGCGGCCGAATCTGCCCGCAGGATCGTTTGTGCGAAGGTGCCTGCACGCTCAACGACGGCCTGGGCGCGGTCACCATCGGCTCGATCGAAAAATACATCACCGACGAGGCGGTCAAGCAGGGCTGGCGCCCGGACATGTCGCAGGTCAGGTCCACGAACAAGCGTGTGGCGATCGTCGGTGCCGGACCGGCCGGCCTGGCCTGCGCCGACGTGCTCGCACGCCACGGCATCCAGGCCGTGGTATTCGATCGCAATGCCCGGATCGGCGGCCTGCTGACCTGGGGCATTCCACCGTTCAAGCTCGACAAGCAGGTCGTGGAGACGCGGCGCGAAATTCTCGAAGGCATGGGCGTCGAATTCCGACTGGGCGTGGAAGTCGGCACCGACCTGTCCTTTGATGCCTTGCTGGACGAATTCGACGCGGTGTTCCTGGGCCTGGGCACCTACCGCTACGTGCGCGGCGGCTTTCCCGGCGAGAACCTGCCGGACGTGGTCGAATCGCTGCCGTTCCTGATCGGCAACGTCCACCGCGTACTCGGCACCCAGGACCACCGTTTCCCCTATGCCAATGTCGCCGGCAAGCGGGTGGTCGTGCTCGGCGGCGGCGACACCGCCATGGATTGCGTGCGCACATCGATCCGCCAGGGCGCGTTCTCGGTCACCTGCGCCTATCGCCGCGACGAGGCCAACATGCCCGGCAGCCGCAAGGAAGTGCGCAATGCGCGCGACGAGGGCGTTGAATTCCTGTACAACCGCCAGCCGGTCGAAATCATCGGCGATGGCAAGGTCGAGGGCGTCCGGCTGGTCGAAACCCGCATGGGCCGGGCGGATGAAAACGGTCGAAGGCGACCCGAAACCGTGCCCGAAACCGAGCAGACCCTGCCCGCCGATGTCGTCATCGTCGCGTTCGGCTTCCGACCCAACCCGCCGAAATGGCTGACCGGGCTCGGCGTGCAACTGCTTGAGGACGGCCGCATCCGGGTCGGCGAAGACGGCCGACCGCCGCACCAGACCCACCACGATAAGATATTCGCCGGCGGCGACATGGTCAGAGGCGCCGATCTTGTCGTCACCGCCGTATTCGAAGGCCGCGAGGCGGCCAAATCGATCGCGAAGAAACTCGGCGCAGTTGTTCAGGATCGAGCGGTGGCTTGAGGGGCTTGTCGTTTCGTCGTTTCGTCGTTTCGTCGTTTCGTCGTTTCGTCGTTTCGTCGTTTCGTCGCTTTGGTTCGCGGTTTCGTGGAAATGTCGGAACTGCGCCGTTCCGGCTTTCAGCTTCTAGCGTTCGGTTTTCAGGGAATGCTGAAGGTTGAAAACGTTCCTGACCAGCGAAACCTGGCAGCCTGTCGGACTTGACCGATCCAGAGCGATGGGAAGCCGGTTGGAATCAGATTTTTCAATCTTTTGAGGCGAATAGTGAGTCGATTTAACGATAAAGAGCGGGAAATCCGGCCCAATCCGGCTTTTCCGCAGCAGTACATCAACAACCGATCAGCGTTCAGTCCGACAGGCTGCTAGCGACCCCGATAGTGATCCACCGCGTCATCCCGGGTTGCCGGATTTTCGAACTGGATTTCCAGGGTGAAGATGAAGCGCCAATCGCGTCGACGTTGACCAGTGTCTTCATCCACCGGCCAGGCGTGTTCCGGCTGGAGTTCGTAGAACAGCCATTGGCGCAGGAACGATCTGCGATATCGGAAGTTGATGAAATATTCCTCGATGTGCCGGCGCGCTTCGGTGTCGCCGAACATGCCGATTTCACTGCGTATGGCGGTTTTCTGCCCGAGTTGATGGAAGCCAACCAGACCGGTGCGCCATTCGAGATCATCTGAATTTTCGGCGATCAGGCCTCTACCAGTCAGGCGAACCAGCGTCAGGAGATCCGGCAGCCACTCGTAATCTGCGCGGGTAGTGGTGCCGATTCCATCGTCGCGCTCCCAGAAAACGGTCTGGGTCAGGCGCGCCTGGGTATTCCATCTCAGGCCGCGAGTATGCCGGAAGCGACTGCGCACACGCGGGTTCAGGCCGCCGCCGCTGACCTTGACCGTGCCGTCCACATCGAAACTTGTGCGGCCGCGATCGGACAGCAAAAATCTCAACCCCAATCGAGTCTGATCCTCATCGTCGTCGACCTGGTTTGCATCCAGCTCGCCCTCAATCGATTCATTGCGACTGATCAGCAGACGCGCCCGGTCCGAGACCCTGGGCAGGGAAATATTGGCTGACAGATCCAGTTCGAACGCGAAATCCTTGGTTTCATCCCAGCGAAGCTGGTTGCGAATCCTGAAAAAACTGCCGATCGGCGTCTCCTCGTCAGCACGTGGGTCACCGAAAAAACCATCGAACCAGGCAGCCGGCTCACACAGCTTTCGACTGACATAGGAATGGGTTCGGTCGAGCCAGCTTTCCGGACGGTCCTGCTCGTCCCGGCATGAAATATCCACCACCCGCTCGATTTGCTCGCCCCGCTCGTCGTTTTCAGATTCGTCCTGTTCCTGGGCAACGGCGGTCGAAGTCAAGCCCGCTACAGCCAACATCCAGACAAGACCCAATTGACAGTTCCACCGGGTCGACATCATCAATCAATAAGCCCCATCGATACTACAGATTCAGAATACATAGGAGCGACAGCATAGCCCCATTCGCGAGCCAGTAAATCCCTGATTGCTGGAAAATTCCGACGTTTTTTGAACCCGGGCCCAGCCCTTGCTGGCCCGGGCAGCTCAAGACCGAACGCACCGGAAACGGGCCCATCGTCAGCACGCGGTGCCAACTGCCGGCGGCCCGCTACGCGGCCCGGGGGACCACCGACCCATTCCCTGTGCAAGCATCGCGGTTCCCCGACCCCCGGCTGCCTTGCGATCGCAGAGAGGATGCGTCAAGCCGCGTGTCGGGCAAGGCCGGGGCCACGCGCTACCCAATTCCTGCACCACAAGACATTTAAGGCGAATCTGCGATCTCGCCAATCCTGCGTTTGTCGGGGCCCGGGCGCATCGTGCGCCGAGGGGCCTCGACCGGACAATGAATCAGCGCGCGACAACAGCCCGCGGCTGCCATCGTGCTGATCACGGCAGCTCGAAGCCGTCGGAGAAGATGATGTCCAGCGAAATCCGGCGCAGCACGACGATGGCGTTGTCGCGGTTGGCCACGACGTAGATATGCTGGTCGTCGGCGCTGGCCGTGACGGCGGTCGGGCCAGCCATGTTAAGCGTGCGACCCTGGTCGTCGAACAAGGTCTGGCGCACGGCCAGGTCGCCGACCGGCCGGCCGTCTTCGTCATCATCCTGAATGCGCCTGAAGATCGTAACGCTGTTGTCGGCAAAGCCGGTGGCGAACAGCTCCAGCCCGTCCGGCGAGATCGCCAGACCCTGGGCCCCGGTCAGGCCCGGGCGCTCGACGGTATCGTGGCCGAGCACCGAACGCTGGTTCAGCGTACCGTCGGCGTTGCGGTCGAACAGCACGATGGCATTCTCACTTTCTGCCGAGACGTAGACGTGGCGGTCGTCGGCGCTGACGCCGATGTCGAACGCGCCGTCCAGGCCGATGATGCCGGCCAGTCCATTTTCATACGCCTCGACAAAGCTCAAGGCGCCGAATCCGGGATCGGATTCATCGATCTGGCGCTCGAATACCTGTACGGCGTCGCCGAAGCGCGAGGCCACGTAAAGCTGACCACCGTCGGCCGACAGCGCCAGCCCCGAAGGCCGGTTCATCGAGACCACGGCCGGGCCGGCATCGTCGGGATCGTCCTGGCCGCTGGTTTCGGATTCCAGGAAGGTCAAGGTTCCGGTGGCTTCATCACGCGCAAACACGGCCACGGCGTTGGCCTCGGAGCCGGCCGCGTAGAGTTGGCGGCCGTCGGCGCTGAGCAACAACCGGCGCACGCCGACCAGGCCGGCATTCGGGCCGTTGGCCGCATCGGCACTGACATCGCCGTCGGCCTGGTTTTCGATAAAGCTCAGCGCGCCGGTGGCCTCGTTGCGGCCCAGCACGACCACGGCGTTGTCGGCGCGGCTGGCGACATAGACATGCCGGCCGTCCGGGCTGACCTTGATGTCCAGCGGGGTATCGAGCAGAGCCGAGGCGAACGCCGGCTGCGCTGCGTCGTAGCGAGCGATCGGGGTCAGGCGTCCGTTGAAGGCATTGCGCCGGAATGCCAGCACCGCGTCCAGCGCCTCGCTGGTGACATAGGCGTGCGCGCCGTCCGGCGACAGCGCCAGCGCGGTCGGTCCGGCCAGGCCGGTCACGTCCTGGTCGTTGACCAGATCCTGCTCGTGCGCCACGGCCGGGCGAAACGCCGGGTCGGTGATCACGCCCAATGCCTGGTCCTGGTCGACGACCAGGTTGAACGGCTGGGAAAAACGCAGCACAAAACTCTTGGGTGCGCTGGCGTTGGGTGCATTCAGAATGGTCACCGGGACTTCGGCCTCGAGATCGCCGGCGGCGATCGTGATCGATCCGCTGGTGGCCACGTAATCGACGCCCGGCACCGCGTTCAGCGGCTCGGTGGCGTAGTCGAAGCGCGCCTCGAAATCGGAGTTCTTCGAAAGCCGCGGCCGGAACACGGCCTGCGTGGTCTGGCCGGCGGCCGGCTCCAGCACGGTCACATCGGCCACGCGCAGGCTGGGCACGTCGTCGTCGTCGATGATGGTGGCCGTCGCCTCCGGTCGCGCCAGGACGCCACCGAGTACGCCCCTGAGCACCAGCCGGAAGGTCTCGGTGGACTCGATCAGCGTATCGCCGCAGACCAGGATCGTGATGCTGGCCTGCATCTGGCCCGGCGACAGCGTCGTTGAGCTGTCGTCGGACAGGTAGTCGATGCCGGCCGCGCAGCTGGCACCGCCGGTGGCGTTGTCGTCGGCGGTCCCCCAGAACAAGGTAATTTCATCGTCGGAGGTCGTGTTCAGCGAGATATCGAATACCACCGGCGTGGTGCCGGCGTTGCCTTCGAAAACGGTCGCATCGGTGATATTCAGGCTGGGTCCGGTGCCCAGGTTCTGCGGGTCGATGTCGAGCCGCACCGCCACGCCCTCACCACCCACGGTGGTTTCGGCGGCCAGCACGTCGGCGATGAAGATATTGACCGGGTCGCCGGGCCGGGCCCGGCCGTCGATTCTCGGCTCGACCGTGTCCATCGGGATGCGCAACGCGTACTGGTCGCCCAGCCGGTCGTCGCGGCCCAGTTCGTAGGCGGCAATCACCTGGCCGGTGGCAAGCAGCCGCAGCTGGATGGTCTGGCCGGGCGCGGCCGGGTTGCCGAACACCGTGGCATTGCCGTAGATGACGTGGTCGGGGGCCGCGATGCGGGCATCGGCGGCGGTGGCGATCAGCGCGGCGCCAAAGAGCGCGGCTACGAGGCGATTCACTTTTGCAAGACAATTCATGATCACAACCCCGAGTAGGCGTAGGTCTTGAAGAAGATCAGGATGTCGTCGACGCCCTGCCCGTCACGGTTCGTGGAACCCGGAACCGTCTGACCGTTGATGAAGGTTTCCAGTCCTTCTTCCGGATCGGCCAGGAACGTGCCCCCCGGAATGATCAGCAACCATCTTCGGTTCCACACAGAGCGACCTACCAGACGACTGTCGGCAATCGCCTGGCTGTCGTCGAACGGCTCGGTGAAGTTGAACGCCGGGAATCGGCCATAGCGCCTGATCTCGATCGGCGAACCGCTGATGTTGTCGGTGATCGGCAGCCAGTCGAACCGCTCGAGGTCCTGGTCGCCGACCGGGAACGGAATCGGGATGGCCTGGTCGACCACCTGCCAGTCACGCGTCTCGAAGCTGTCGGCCGCCGGCGACCTGAGGACGTCGGCACCGACCGGGAACAGGTAGACGCGCGGCGTCTCGGCCAGCGGCAAGGCCGCGTAGTCCTTGAACCAGGTGCCCACCGAGCGAATCCGGGTGGCGAACTGGCTGGAGTCGTACGAGCTGTCGCCCGACCCGAGTTCCCAGCCGAAGTAGTTCAAGCCGAACGACACGTTGGTCGTGAACTCGATGACCAGCGCCGGCTGCGGGCCGGCAGACTGCGGTGCGAACGGCCGCGCATACTGCCTGAATTCCTGCGATTGCCACAGGTCGTCGACACGCGATTCCTCCAGCCGCTGACGCCAGATCTCGTCGCCGTCCGGTCCGTCCGGTATGCGGAACAGCTCGCGCCTCAGCGAGAACCGGTTGGTCTCGATCTGCGGGTTGTTGAAGCCCATCTGGCCCTTGAGGACGTCGAAGTTCAGCTTGAGCTGCGCCAGGGAATCGGCAAGGCCTGCCTGCCCAGGCAACGGCTGGCCGTCGATGATCTGGCCGAGGTTGCGCTGGCGCACGATATCGGTCAGGAATTGCTGACCGGCCTGCCCGTCACCGCCGAGCAGGTTGGTCTCGTAATCGTATGCCGAGGCTGCCAAGTACACGTAGCGTGAAGCCAGGTCGAACGCGGCCCGGTACTTCTGCAGAGCGTCGTTGCGGAAGATCCGGAAGGCGAGATCCTGGTAGCGATATTCCTGGGTTTCGGCCGCGCCGGCGCGACGGAAGGTCAGGTTTCTTTCCCAGACTCGCAGGCCTTCGGCCAGCGTGGCCTTGAAGTCGCCCAATAGCTGCTTGATCACCTCGGTCCTGGCAAAGATCTCGGCGCGTGCGGTGGGTTCTTTCCGAATCAGCTCGTCGATCACGCCCTTGACATTGAACAGTTCGAGATTGGCATCGTTGAACTGGGTTCGGAGTCCTGCCAGTTGCGAGCGATCCTCCTTGGCGGCATCGGTTGCGTTGGAAGCGATATCCAGGCCATCGGCGACTGTGTCGAGAACGGCCACGGCCACGCTCCCGCCGGCCTTGACGGCGCAACGGGCGGTCGACGCGATGTCGCCGCCGGCGGCCAGACCTGCGATCAGGCTCTTGGGCACGCACTCGACGGTAGCCTCGAAGGTAGAATCCACGATTGCGCCGGCTCGGCGTGCCACGATCGCGCTGTTCTTCATGAGCTCGGTCGTGACCGTCAAGCCCAGCAGTTCGCTGCGTTGTACATTGGCGATCTTGAGATTATCGGCCTCGATATTGAACGTCGCCTGGACGGTATCGATCTGGGCTTCGATCTCGAGCCGCAGCCGGTCGTATTCGAGCAGGCTCTGCTGCAGCGCGATCCGGGCCTGAAGCATCTGATGGAGAATCTGTTGCAGCCGCCCGGGCGCGCGGCGCTGACCGGTCCAGCGCGGGTCCTTGGTCTGCCAGAAGCCGATGTCCGGCGACTCGATCGTCGTCGTCGTCACCTCGAGGCTGTCGCCCGCCGTGATATCGAGTTCGCCCAGTGCACAACCCGAGCTGGTTGCGTCCTCCGAGCACTCGACACCATCCAGGTTGGTCGCGTTGCGATTGCTTTCGGGCTTCATGTCGAAAAAGTTGACGCCGTTGGCCGACGGCGAATAGACGCCGGTGAACTGTCCGATTCGTCCGATCTGGAATGCCCCGTCGGTCACGGCATCGCCGTTGTCGAAGTCGAACAGCGTGCCGGCCAGTTCGGGCACATCGATGAGCATGTAGTGATACATGTCGGGGCCGTTGTAGCCAGCCGGGTAAGTGCCGCCCGCCCCGATGTCGTCGGCGTATGGATAGCCGAAGATTTCGATCAGCTGGTTGCTGAAATCGTTTTCCTGGGCGTTGCTCGCGCGGCGCTGGTCGTCGACCGTGTTCTGGTTGCGTCTGAGCTGGTTGTTCAACTCGTTGGCAAAATCCCAGACCTTGACCGCATTCTGCAGCGCGGCCATGGCACGATCGGCAACCTGCTCGAACTGGGTCTTGTTGAAGCGATCCAGCTGCGACGGATCGATATCGAAAGGCACGACCCCGGTCGCCAGGCCCAGCGGGTTGAGCCCTGCATCGGCCTCATCCACCTGGCCCTGGATGGAGTTGTAATGGCTGGCGATTTCGCCCAACTCGCGAATCGTGGAGCGATCGATTCTGCGGATACCGACGTTGTTCGGGTCGACATCCTCCGACGGCAGTATGGAGTTGGTGGTTACCCAGTCGAAATAGGCACCCATGCCGGCCCTGCGGCCCCATTCGGACAGCCCCCAGGCACGCTTGGTGTTGGTGTCCGTGTAGCCCTGGTACTGCCCCTGCGGATCGCTGACGTAGCGGTTGCGGTAGGTCAGGTCGACGATCTCTGCCCCGGCGCGCGCCTTGGCGGCCGCGGTTTCCGCAAACTGGCGCTCATCGAGGAAGTCGACTTCGATGGGTACGCCGGCAACCAGGATGGATTCGGTTCTCGGTTCCCACGTGTAGAACGGGTGGCGAATCAGGTCGTAGTAGATTCTGTTCGCCGTCAGGTAATGGCCCCAGGCGTCGCCGTGACCCTGCGGAAACTGGATGCGGGCGTCGAACTCGTCGATCACGCCGTCGAAGTTCTGATCCGAGATGTCGTAGCTCTGGGCGTAGGCCACCTCGCCATCGCCGGTCGTGAAGTTCCAGAACAGCCGGTTGTAGATCGGTCGGGCGGTGACCGGGCCGTTGGTCGTGTCGCGGCCTCGTAGCAGCACCAGTTCCTCGTCCAGCAATGAAGCCAGTTGGTTCTGGAAGTTGAAAATGCTTGGAGCCAGCGAGAAGCTGCCGTCGTTGGTCGTGATGCCGATGGTCGGGTCCTGAGCGTCGGCGTAGGCCTCGTTGCCCAGTAGCGTGTAGAAGTCGACGATGCGCGAGGCGACCAGCAGGATCGCATTGTTGGCCGGACCGAAATTGACCGGCGGCGTGCCGTCGACCGAAAGCTGCAGCGCTCGTCGCATGACGGTGGTGTAGGCCTCGATCAAGCCGATCGAGTTGAGGTTGTCCGGGTCGTTGTTCAACGCGATCGGGCCCTCGAACCGCTCACCGAGCTGGATCAGCATGCTGGCGAAGTTGTTGGTCGCGGCCTGGGCGAAGTTCTGGACCCGGGCCTCGAACGGGTTGAGTCGGTTCAAAACGCGCTTGACCCAGCCTTCGGCCAGCTGCGCCAGCGGTTCCAGCGGCGTGCCGCCGGGGCTGCCGGCCCACAGGCTCCATTCGACGTCGTTTTCGCAGCCCGGCAGGCCGCGGTAGCGCGCCAGGTACCAGTTGTCGGAAAGCGTCTGGATGTTGGCGCCCTCGATACTGACCTCGACCGCGCCCTGCGGGTTATCGAGCGGGAACTGGATCCAGCCATTGAGCTGCCCGCTTGCCGGGTCGGGCGGCAGTGCCGGCGGGCTGCCGGTGGAATCGGGCTGGAAAAACCACTCGAACTCCAGCGCGTCGGCGTCGCCGCCGAAGTCGCCGCTGTGGCG
>JAVVET010000028.1:0-37740 GCA_032251235.1 Wenzhouxiangellaceae bacterium | reverse complement strand
ACGATGCGATCGATTCCGCCCGGGTTGTTGTCTTGCACATAACCGGTTCCGGTCACCTGGAGGCCACAAAGGCCCTGGTAACGAGCGATGCCGCCGACTGGGTCACCGGCGGTAATGGCGCCGGTGCTGGCAGACCAGTTATCGATGGTGCATGCGATGGCCGATTGACCGGCAAGCAGGGCGCCGGTCAACAGCGCGCCAGTAGCGACGATCCTTGCCAGGCTGGATTTACGTGTCATGTCTTTCATGGGAACTTGCTCCTGAAGTAAGTTGTCTATGGCAAGTGTGCTTTCCGGTTCGATTCAGAAACTGGATCAGATTGATTTTTCGAGATGTTTTTCGTCTCGCACTCAATCCTGAGTTCGCGCGTTTGCCACATGCACAATCTGACCACCGATGATACATCAGGCAAATAGCAAAAACCAGCCCTGAATTGACCCATCGCAGCGCAAATTTCTGGTCCATTTCCCGGACCAATCATTCCTGAAGCGCGTCGCTGAATCATTTCACCCCGGAAAACTTCACTCCTCAAGCGTCTTAACGCAAACGGCTCTGCAAAAGTGTCATTCTTTTGCTGGCAAATCACTGCCATCTGCCCGAAGCCCCGTCGGGCTTGCCGCTTCAAAGACCGGTTCGGGGCATTCCTCGCTGTTTTCGTCTGGGGCGCCCGGAGCGTCAGAAAATCTCGGCTATGCAACACCTGAGCGAGCCGCCGGCCTTTTCGATTTCATCGAGCTCGACCGCATGCACATTGAAATCCCAGCTTTCCAGCAGCCGCCGCTTCCCGGGCGCCAGCTTGCGCCAGGCGGCGGCGCTGATGAACAGGTCAGTGAAGCTGACGGCCAGGCAGTTTCCGGCGAAAGCGTCTTTTTCTTCCTGTGTGATTTCAAGCACATGACCCGGAAAAGCTTCGGCGATGGCGGCCGGGACGTCGGGGTCGACGAAGGCATCCGGACAAATCACCAGCGCGCGGGAGGCCAGCACCGACATGACCACATTGGTGTGGTATTCGGAAGGCTTGAGATCAAAACGGAAGGTCAGGGCCAGTTCGAATGCCTCGTGCATGGCCCGGCAGCCGGCTTCGTCGACGCGCGTGGTCATGCCGCAAAACCCCAGCCGTCTCGACCGGTCCAGAACCAGCACACCGGTCAGCTCGGCAACCAGATCTCGCCCGGAAAGGTCAACCTCCTGGTAACCCATCAATTCCGGGAAAAATGCCCGGATATCGGCGCGCTGCGCTTCTCTCTGGCGCTCCGGGTGGAGCATGGAGCCAACGATGAAACGGCCCGGTATCGTGGCGAAAATATTGTTGGGAAACAGGTCGTCGGGGTTGTCCCTGCGACCCGGAAAGCGAATCACCGGGATACCGCAGGCAGCAATTTTCTCGGTCAGTTCGCGGTGTTGCTGGACTGCCAGGGACGGGTTGACCCCGACCGTCAAATCCATGTAGACGTTATCGCGGGCGGCCTGGCGCGACAGGCGGAAGTCGGTCGGCTCGACCAGAAACACGGCACGCGGCACGGCGGCATTGTCGGCGGTCAGCCAGTTGCCTGCCAGCTGTTCGCGAAACTGCTGCGGGGAAGTCACGATCATCGGCCGTATGGCTCCTTGTTTTTTGCTTCTGTTGGCGGTTGTCAGCGGCGATTCGTCGCGCTGGATGATTCAATACCCGCCGCTGTAATTCCGCTTGACCGGCAGGCCGGCCATTGTCTGGCCCGGCCGCGCCGCGGTCAACACATCAGTCGAATTATTTTCAGTTGAACGTGCGTCGGGCGTTTCGTGAGGGCCGCGCGTTAGCGTGCCGGATCGCGGGTCCGCCGGGCACCGATGCCGGGCATGGCCAGCATCGGCACGAGCACCGCGTAGGCGGTCACCGCCAGGCCAATCGCCAGCAGGCTGACCTCGAAGTCCAGCAGTGCACCCAGCGCGATCGGGCCCAGTGCTGTGCTCAAGACCATCAGTGCGGCATAGACGCCGCGAATCATGCCGAGCTGGCGGGTGCCGAACAGTTCGACCCAGATGGCCGCGGCGATCACGCCGTTCAGGCCGGCGGTGATGCCGAGACCGGCGAACATGACCCACAGCGACGGCGATGATGCCAGCAGCCCCAGCGACAACAGCCCCAATGCGGCCGGAAGCAGCTGAAAGCGAAGCAGCACTCGGGCACTGAAGCGGTCGATCAGGCGCGCGGACAAAAATGCCGCCAGCGCCTGGGCCATGGCAAACAGTACGAAGCCCTTGCCGACATCGATCAGCAACCATTGCTGGCGCTCGGCAATCGCGCCCTGGTGCAGGAAAAGCGCGGTGATCAGCACCGGTGGCACCAGCACGATGGTGAGCACGCGCAAGAACTGCGCGTTGGTGAACAGCTTGCTCCGACGCATCAGCAGCGCGGTCGTCGACGAATCGCTGCCGGCGTTTTCCTGGTCGGCGGCCGGGTTGCCGACCAGCGGCCGGGCCAGCCAGTACAGCACCGGGACGCCGAGGGCCAAAATGATCAGCGAGGCGCTCAGCCAGACCAGGCGCCAGTCCCAGGTGTCGAGCAACAGTGCCACCAGCGGCGGGAAACAGGCTTCTCCCAGGATAAAGCCATAGCTGACCATCGCCAGTGCGCGTCCGCGTCGTCGCAGCGCGTAGCGGCCGGCGGCAACCACGCCCAGGTGGCCCATCAGCCCCTGCCCGGCCAGCCGGACCAGGAACAGGCCCGGCAACAGCATCCAGCCACTGCCGGCGACCGAAATCAGCGCAGCCCCGCCGGCCAGCACCAGCAGCACCAGCACGACGGCGCGGCGCAGGCTCAAGTGGTCGGCCAGACCGCCCAGCCAGAACATGCTCAAGCCGCTGACCAGCGTCGCGCCGCTGTAGATTGTCCCCAGCGCGGTATCCGACAATTCAAATTCAGCCCGGAAATCGGCGCCGAACAAGCCGATAAAGAAGGTTTGCCCCACGCTCGAAAACAGCGCCGCCAGCAGCGCGAAGCGGCCCGCCGGCGGCAGGCCGACGGCTTGCACGGAATGGTTCAAGCCAAAAGCCTTTTGAATTTCAGCCCGATGTTGCGCACAGCGCCCGAACCAGCCATGTCATCGGCCCACGATGTCAGAAAAATCACGAAAAGCCCGAGAAGCCGGCGCCGGGTTCGCCGTCATACCTTCGGTCCGTGACCGATCCATTCGGCGAATGGCCAGTCCTCTCCGGCGCGCATGGCCGCCAGGGCCTTGTGCTCGCGCTCAACGATGGTTTCGACGAAATAATCCGCCGAGTCGCCCATTTGGGCAAAGGCGTCCAGGCCGTCCATCAAAAATTGCTGCAGCATGCCGAAACCGGCCGCCACGGCCGGCCCGTGCATCCAGCGCACCAGTCGACGGATCATGCGTCTTTTCACGGTCCGTTCCAACAAGTGACCGAGATCGCCGATCAAGCCGATCTGCTCTTCGCGCCGGGACCACATCCCCAGGCTGCGATAAGCCCGGGAATATTCGCGCTGATCGAGTGGGCCTTCGAGCTGCTGCGACAAACGCGAATCCAGGTCCATGCTGATGTACTGCAGCCGCATCGCCTCGCCGATGGCGTGCAGCAAGTGATCGGGCAGAAATCGCTGCATGATGGGCAGCACCCGCTCGAGCTCGCGGTCGCGCTCGCGCATGTCGCGGCCGCCGTAGAGCTCCTCGAGAAAAAATACGCAAGCGGTCTTGTAAAGCTCGCTGCTTCTCAAATCCGAGTAGGTTTCACGCAGCCGCGCGCGCTGCCAATGCTGCAATTCGTCCAGCCGCGGATAGGCATCGGCCTGCTGCTCGAGGTAATCCAGCAGCTGCTGGCTATGCCGGATCTGTTCGGCCAGGTGCATTGCGCCGGGCGCATCGGACTTCGCCATATCAGGGCCTTTTAAGCGCTTTGCGCCTGTTCGATCGCCTCGATCAGCTGTTCCCGGCCGCGCCGGAAAACCGCGATCGATTCGATGTGGCCGTAGCGGCAGACCAGCTCCGGATCGAGCAGAAAGACGCCGCGCTTCATGCCCAGCAAGCCGCGGCAGCCAAATTTTTCGGCCACGGACAGATCCGGGTCGCTGAGCAGGGTAAACGGCAAATCGTGTTTTTCGCGAAAGCTGCGATGCGAGTCCGGGTCGTCGCGGCTGATCCCGACGACATCGACGCCGAGCCCGGCAAACTGCTCCATGCCGTCGCGATAATCGCAAAGCTGACGGGTGCAGACCGGCGTGTCGTCGCCGGGATAAAAAACCACAAGCAGCCACCGGCTGCCATGATCAAAAAGCCGAAATGGCCGGCCCGAATCGTCCACCAGCAAGAAATCCGGCGCCTTTTCACCCGAATGCAAGGTCATTGATACGGTTCCACGTGCACGAACGTCAAGACTACACCAGCTTTGTACATGATGAACCAACTCGTGGCCCGGCGACTGCCAGCGTGACCCCGGATTATTCACCACCCGATCGACTGCGGCGGCCCCAGGCCCCGTGGCTACGGCGTTTTGCTCGGTCGCGCATCCTCACCGGACAGGCGAGTACGCCTCCGGTGCGCTCGGTCACGAAAACGCCGTATTCACAGGGCCTGGAACCACTTCGCTACGATCGCATGGTGAATATTCCGGGGTTACAATGATCGATTGGAATCGAAAGGAGGTCAACCGCATGTTGACGCTGAATCCGGCCTCGAGCCACCGCAGCGACCGACCGGTGCCGAAGATCGGCCTGGCGATTGCCGGCGGCGGCCCGCTGGGCGCAATTTATGAGCTCGGCGCGCTGCAGGCGCTTGACGAAGGCATCGACGGGCTCCGCCTGCACCAGCTCGACAACTACGTCGGCGTCAGCGCCGGGGCGTTTTTGGCCACCAGCCTGGCCAACGGCGTCACCAGCAGCCAGATATCGCGCATTTTCATGGGCGCACCGTGTGCAGAGTTCGCATTCGAGCCGGAAACCTTTCTGCGACCGGCCTTTTCCGAATTCGTCTCGCGCGCGCGAAATATCCCGGCAGCCATCCTGGCGCTGGTGACCGAGGCCATCAAGCACCCTTCCCGGCTGGGCCGGCTGGAGGCCATCGGCGGTCTGAGCCAGCTTCTGCCAACCGGGATTTTCGACAACCAGACGATCGACAAATTCGTCAGTCGCGTGCTCGAGCGGCCGGGTAGAACCAATGATTTCCGCAAGCTCGAGACCTCGCTGCGCATCGTCGCTATGGACCTGGACAACGGCGCCACGATTCGTTTTGGCGAAGCCGACAATGCCCACGTCCCCATTTCCAAGGCGGTCCAGGCATCGGCGGCATTGCCGGGCCTGTATCCGCCGGTAAAAATCGGCAACCGTTATTACGTCGATGGCGCACTGAGGCGCACGCTGCATGCTTCGGTGGCGCTCGAGGAAGAAGTGGATTTGCTGATCGGCATCAATCCGCTGGTCCCCTATGACGCCGCGATGGCGCCGGACCATGATCCGGCAATTACCGAGAGCCGGATGGTCCGCGGCGGTTTGCCGCTGGTGCTGTCCCAGACCTTCCGCGCGCTGATCCAGTCGCGCATGCAGATCGGCATCGGCAAGTACGCCACCCAGTATCCGGAATCCTCCATTTTGCTGGTCGAACCCAACCGCAACGACGAGCGCATGTTCTTTACCAATATCTTCAGCTTTTCCAGCCGCAGCAAGCTGGCCGACCATGCCTACCAGACCACGCGGCGCGAACTGCTGGCACGCGCCGACGATCTTGAGAAATTCCTGGCCCCGTACGACATGAAGCCCAACCGTAAAGCCCTGGCCGACATCCGCTCGCTGTCTTCGAGCCTGATGCGCGAACCGGCCTACCTGGCGCCGCTTGGGCATAGCCTGGCGTGTAATCTCGATCGGCTGGATCGGATACTGGATGAGCTTTGAAACAGCGTTTTTAAGAACTCCGGTTTTTAAAAATGGAAGCTTTTTAACGGCTCCCCGAACAGCCGTGGCCCAGGCAGGCTGAACCCCGTCTTATTCACCACCCTTCCTGCTGCGGCGCCGTCAGGCCACGCGTCTGCGGCGTTTCGCTCGGTCGCAAAACGCCGTGGCCACTGGGCCTGACGACCCCTCGCGACGGAAGGTGGGTGAATAAGGCCGTTTAACGCAAGCGTCGCGCCTGGCGCCAGACCGAAAACGTCGCCAGCGGGCCTGTCGACAGAACCCGCTCACGCACAATTCGGCCAGGCCGGCGCAGCAATAGCCGGCCCAGACGGCGATCCAGGTGCGCGCGCAGAACCTGGTGCCGATGGCGCCAGGCAGGCGCGCCGGCCAGCTCGGCCATTTCGCGATCGATCCGACCGATCGCATCGACGACCAGATGGCGAACCAGTGCGGCCAGTCGGTGTGCGCCTTCGCCGGCCGCGACCTGCTGGCGTGTCAGTTGATATTCGGCCTGCAATTCCAGCGGCACCAGCCAGCGATCCTGGCGTGCATCGATCACCAGGTCGCGCGCCATGCGAATCTTGTAGCCAGCCGCGGCCAGATCGACCAGCCGATCGTGCACTTTGGCGCCGTCGAGCTCGTCGTCGGCGCTGCCGCCGGCAGCTGATTGACCATCGGTCAACTCGGCTTCCAGCCGGGCCGCCGGGCCGGCAAGGCAACGACAATGGCTCTCCAGGGCCGCCAGCTGCTCGAAGCGCGGCGGTTCGATTTCAAGCCCGACCGCCGCGATCAGCGCGTCGAAACGCTGTGCATCGACCACTTCGGCCCCGCCGCTGGCGATCCATGCCTGCAGGGCCGGATGCGGCGCTTGTTCGACCAGCGCCTGGCCCCACCAGTCGAGTTTTCGGCGCGCCACGTCGGGGTCGCTGACCGCTCCGGGAATCGACGCGATTTCACTGATCACCGCGTTCAAGGACAGGATCCGGTCGCGCAGCCCGGCGGCCGCGTAAGGCAGCGTGATCGAAAGCGGATGGCCGGGCACCAGCAAGCGCCGGGCGCACCAGTCCAGCGGGCTTTCAGTGGAGGGTTGAACTGCCATCGGCATCCTCGGGAAGATCGCTGTGCAGCAACCTGCCAACGTCCAGCCGATCGAAGCGGTATTGCTCGTTGCAGAATTCGCAGCTGACATCGACCGCGCCTTGCGCCTCGACGATCGAGTCCAGTTCGTCGGCGCCCAGGCCGCGCAACACCGACTCGACCCGTTCGCGGCTGCAGGGGCAATGAAAGACCAGGGGCCTGGGCTCGAACAAGCGCCGGGTTTCGTCGTGAAACAATCGATGCAGCAAGGTCTCGGAATCGACGTTCAGCAACTCATCGGCGCTCAATGTCTCGAACAGCCGACGGACGCGGTTCCAGCCGTCCGTGTCCGGCGCCTCGCCCGGCATGCGCTGAAGCAGCACGCCGACCACCTGCTGATCGGTCACCGCCAGCTTCACGAGCGTTGGCAGCTGCTCGGACTGGTCGAAATAGCGCGCGATCGCCGCGCTCATGCTGGCGCCTTCCAGCGGCACGATGCCCTGCCAGCTGCTGCCCTGGCCGGAGGGTTCGACGGTCATGGTCAGCAAGCCGCCTTCGGTCAATTCGCGAAAGCCCGGCGCGGCAAGGATGGCCTCGGCGTCAAAGCGCGCCAGGCCGCGCAGGCCGCCGTCATCAGTGCAGTCGGCCATCAGCAGGCGCAAGCCCGACGAACTGCGAAGCTGCAGGCTGATCCGGCCGCTGAGCTTGATGCCACTGGAGCACAAGGCGACGATCGCCAGCGTTTCGCCGAGCAATTTCGCGACCGGATCCGGGTAGCGGCCACGTTCCAGGATTTCACGGTAAACCTCGTCGAGTCGAACCACGACGCAACGACTGTTGGCCTGCTCGAGTAAAAGACGCTGCAGAGAATCGGTATTCATGCAATCGCCTGGAGCTGCCAGTCGGCAATCGCCTCACCCAGTTTGACAGGCGACTCCAGCATCAGGTCGGCCTGCCAGGCGTGGCTGTCCTCGGCACTTGGAATATAGCCCCACAACGCAGCCGCAGTGATGCAGCCGGCGGCGCGCCCGGCCAGCACGTCGCGGTGGTCGTCGCCGACGAACAATACATTGGCCGGCGCCACGCCCAGCGCTGCGCAAGCGGCCAGCACCGGATCGGCCGCCGGTTTCGGCCGCGCTGTGGTGTCGCCGGCAATCAGGCAGCCGGCGCGCCGGCTCCAGCCGGCATGTTCGAGCACCGGGCCGGCCAGGCGCGCAATCTTGTTGGTTACCACACCCCAGGCCAGGCCCAGCGACTCGATTTTTTCCAGGCACTCGGGCATGCCTTCGAACGGCCGGCTTTCGACCCAGCAGTTGACCCGGTAATCATCCAGGAACCGCTCGCGGAAAGCCTCGCGATCGGACCGGCCCAACTCGGGCAGGCCAGCCTCGAGGATGGCAACGGCGCCGCGACCGACCAGCGCGCGCAACGGCCCGGAATCGGTCGCCGGCAGTCCCAGCTCAATCCGCAGCCTGGCCAGCGCGCCAATCAGATCGGGCGCGGTGTCGGCCAGCGTGCCGTCGAGGTCGAACAGTACCGCCTGCAAGCGCGCGCGGCTCATGACGAGTCGGTCGCCCCGGCCGGCTTTTGCGCATGCAGCAGATAATTCACCCGCGGCGCGCCGCCGATCGACACCGTGCGCGAAAACGGATTGTAATGAATGCCCTCGATCCGACGGACGCTGCCGCCGGCGTTGCGCACACAGCAGGCCAGTTCGGACGGCCTGATCAGGCGATCGTAACGGTGCGTGCCGCGCGGCAAAAGATTGAGTACGTATTCGGCCCCGACAATGGCCATCGCCCAGGCCAAAGGGCTGCGGTTGATGGTGGAGAAAAACACGTCGGCGCCGGGACGGGCCAGTTCAAGACAGGCCGAAACCACGCTTTGCGAGTCTGGAACGTGTTCGAGCATTTCCAGGCAGCACACCACATCGAAACTGGCCGGCGCCTCGGCCGCCAGTTGCTCGGCGGTTTGCTGGCGATAATCGATATCGAAACCGGATTCGACCTGGTGCAGGCGCGCCACGGCCAACGGTTTTTTGGCCATGTCCACGCCAACCACCTCGGCACCGGCCGCGGCCATGGCTTCGGTCAGCAAACCGCCGCCGCAACCGATATCGGCCAGGCGCTTGCCCGAAACCGGTGCGATCGAGGTGATCCAGTCCACGCGCGGTCCGTTGAGATCATGCAGCGGACGAAACTCGCCCTGCGGATCCCACCAGCGCGATGCCAGGCGATCGAAGGCCTCGCCTTCGGCGGCGTCGAAATTCAGCGATGCTGTTGGTTCCATTTCCTGTCTCATAAGTGTGCAATCCTGCGCTGCCAATGGCGGCACTGTTCAAGGAGTTCGTCCGCATCGAGCGTCGTCAGTTCCCGACCGGCCAGCAGCTGCCGGCCGGCAACCCAGACATCGGATACCTGACAGCGCGGCGCTGCATAGACGATTTGCGAGATCACATCGTGCATCGGCTGGGTCTCGATGCTGTCCATTCGAATCGCGACCAGGTCGGCCTGCTTGCCGGTCTCGATACTTCCGATCATATCTTCCATTCCCAGCGCGCGCGCGCCGTGAAGGGTTGCCATGGAAAGCGCGCGAGCGGCCGGAATGGCTTCGGGATTGGCGCTGTTCATCTTGGCCAGCAGTGCGGCCTGGCGCATTTCGCCGAACATGTCGAGATCGTTGTTGCTGGCAGCCCCGTCGGTGCCGATGCAGACATTGACGCCGGCGCCATCCAGCCGCGTAACCGGGCACAGGCCATTGGCCAGCTTAAGATTCGAATCCGGGCAATGCAGCACGTGCACGCCGGCCCGGGCCAGTCGGTCGACCTCGCTGTGCCTGACCTGGGTCATATGAACCGCCTGCAGGCGCGGACCGAGCAGGCCCAGGTTGTCGAGCCGGTCCAGCGGATGCATGCCGTATTCATCCATGCTGGTCTCGATTTCGCCAACCGCTTCGAGCAGGTGCAGGTGAACCTTGATATCCAGTTCCTCGGCCAGCAGCCGAATGCGCCGGAAAGCCGAATCGGGCACCGAGTACGGCGCATGCGGCACAAAGCTGATGCCGATCAGCGGTTCGTCGACAAACCGGGAATGCACTTGCAGCCCACGGTGGAAATATTCATCTTCCGTCGACGCCCAGGGCGTCGGAAAGCCGATCACCGGCATGCCCACGACGGCGCGCATGCCGGCGGCAACGGCGGCCTCGGCGGTGATGTCGGGAAAAAAATAATTGTCGTTGAAGCAGGTCGTGCCGCCGCGCAGCATTTCGGCCATGGCCACCCGGGTGCCGGTGCGAACGTAATCGGGACCCATGATTTTTTGCTCGGCCGGCCAGATGTGTTCCTGCAGCCAGGCCATCAGCGGCATGTCGTCGGCCAGGCCGCGCAGCAGCACCATCGCCGAGTGCGTATGCGCGTTGATCAGCCCGGGGATGAGCGCATGCTCGGGCAACTCGACATGCTGTGCCGACGGAAACCGCGCTTCCAGCGAGTCGACGCCGATGATGGCACGAATTTCACCGCCGCCGATCACCACTGCCGCCTTTTCGAGCACCCGGCCCTCGGGCACGACCGGCACAACCCACCGGGGCTTGAGCGCCCGAAGGGACTGGGCCATTATTCCTTGACCCGGGAGACGTATTCGCCGGAACGGGTGTCGATTCGCAGCACTTCGCCTTCGTTGATGAACAGCGGCACACGCACGGTCGCACCGGTTTCAAGCTCGGCCGGCTTGCCGCCGCCGCCGGAGGTATCCCCGCGCACACCCGGATCGGTTCGCGCCACCTTGAGTTCAACGAAGTTTGGCGGCACGACGCTGATCGGTTCGCCGTTGAACAGCGTGATCTGGCACATGTCCTCTTCCTTGAGCCACTTGGTGCTGTCGCCGACGGCATTGGCGTCGGCCGCCAGCTGCTCGAAGCTGTCGGAGTCCATGAAGTGCCAGAATTCGCCGTCGGCATACAGGTACTGGACATCCTTTTCGAACACGTCGGCCGATTCGACCGATTCATTCGACTTGAAGGTCTTTTCCACCACCCGACCGGTCTTTAGATTGCGCACCCGCACGCGGGTGAAGGCCTGGCCCTTGCCGGGCTTGACCAATTCGGTATCGACAATCGAATGCGGCTCGCCGTCGAGCAGCACCTTGAGTCCGTTCTTCAGAGCATTTGCGCTGTAACTGGCCATAATCAGCAGGTTCCTTGTTCCGCCATTTCCTTACAATAGATACAGTCCAACCGCGGCCTTTGATGATCGCGCCACTTTCAGACTTCTTCACAGGCCCGATATGATACCTGTCAAAGCCAATCCCAAGGCCCCGGATGACTGGCGCGCGCAGTTGCGCTCGGCATGGCGCGATCCGCGCGCGTTGCTCGAGCACCTCGAACTCGATGCAAAGCGGTTCAGCCTGGTCGATGCCGGCCCGTTTCCGATCCGCGTGCCGCGGGCCTTCAGCAATCGCATGCGCCGCGGCGATGCCGACGACCCGCTGCTACGGCAGGTGCTGCCGCTGGCGGCTGAAAACCAGCCGTCGCAAGGTTTCGTATCCGACCCGGTCGGCGATGCGGCGAGCCGAGCGTCCGGTGGTGTGCTGCACAAGTACCACGGCCGCGCACTGTTGATTGCCACCGGCGCCTGCGCCATCCATTGCCGCTACTGCTTTCGGCGCGAGTTCGATTACGCCGACAGCCAGATCACCTCGTCCAGCCTGGCCGCAGCGGCCGACTACATACGCGCCAGCGGCGACATCAGCGAAGTCATCCTGTCCGGCGGCGACCCCTGGATGCTGAGCAATGAGCGCCTGGCGCGAATCAGCGATGCGCTGGCCGACATCCCGGCGCTGGAACGCTTGCGCATCCACACCCGCATGCCGATCACGCTTCCCGACCGCGTCGATTCGGGCCTGCTCGACTGGCTCAAACGCCTGCCGTGGCAAACGGTGGTCGTTGTACATGCCAATCACGCGCAGGAGTTCGACGACGAAGTGGACGCGGCGCTGGCGCGGCTGCGACAAGCCGGCGCGACGATTTTCAACCAGGCGGTGTTGCTGGCCGGCGTCAATGATCGCCTTGAAGATCTACATGAACTGATGAAAACCGGGTTTCGGGCCGGCGCGATTCCCTACTATCTGCATTTGCTCGACCGGGTCTCCGGCAGCGCACATTTCGAGGTCGGCAGTCGGCAGGCCGGGGCGCTGATGGACCAACTGCGCCGCAAGCTGCCCGGCTACCTGGTGCCGCGACTGGTTCGCGAACAGGCCGGCGCGCCCTACAAACTGCCGATCTTTTAAACCCGCCTTATTCATTACTCTCCGTCGCGAGGGGTCGTCAGAACCTGGTCCGGACGCGATCCGGGGGCCTGTGGCTGCGGCGTTTCGCGACCGAGTGCAGCCGAATCGTACTCGCCGTGCTTGTCAATAACGGCAGGTGAGGATGCGCGATCGAGCGAAACGTCGCAGACGCGGGGTCTGGTGGCGCCGCAGTAAAAAGGGTGGTGAACAAGGCGGTTCAACAGGTGGTACTGGTCCGCAATCCGGCCAATGCCGGCCAGCAATCGTCCAGTTACAGGGCAAATGCACGTACCATAGCCATGCTTGAAAGGGGAATGGGTGTTTAGCAAGGAATACCGATGACAGAAACCACCGACCTGATTGGCGTGCTCGCCGTCGACGACGATCCGGCCACCTTGAACGAAATCGAAGAATTGCTCGCCGATTCCAGGCTGGTCTTCCATTTCGCCGACACGACCAACGCCTTCAGCCGCGTGATGGAATCGCAAAGCATCGATGTTGCCGTTATTCATGTCCACGCAGGCAGCGACACGCTGCTTGAGCCACTTGCGCGCCAGTTGCGCATGCTCAATCCGCCGATCGCGCTGATCGCGCTGGTCGATCCAGAACCCGCATCGGCCCTGACCGCATCGCGCGTCGGCGTGCACGGCTGTGCGCGGATCGACGATCCACGCGGCGCGGCCCGCATTATCGAAGATCGGGTATCGCTGATTCGACGCCTGCGGACCCAGGCCGAGGCGCTCGACCAGGTCAGCGACATTCACGACCGCTACAACCTGCTGCTCGAGTCCTCGCGCGAGGCGATCGCCTATTTGCACGAAGGCCTGCACATCTACGCCAACCCAAGCTACCTCAAGCAGTTCGGCTACACAAAATTCGATGACCTGGAGGGCTACTCGATCCTGGATCTGGTCTCGTCGACCGGCGATGGGCTCGACCTCAAGCAGCTGCTCAAAGCCCTTTCACGCCGAGACCTGCCGAGCGAACCGATCGAGGTGCTTGCAAGCCGCGAGGATGGTTCGCAATTCCGGGCCATGGCAGACTTTTCGCCGGCTCGTTACGACGGCGAGGTCTGTACCCAGATCACGGTACGCGAGCGCGCCGAGGACGACAAGGAACTCGCAGCGGAACTGGAAAAAATGCGCTCGCACGACCTGCTGACCGGCCTGCTCAACCGCCAGGCGTTCATCGGGCACTTGCAGCAGGAACTGCAGGCCCCACCCGAAAACCGGCACATGGCCGTGCTGCTGGTGACACTGGACGACCACACCGGTCTGCAGCGAAAGATCGGCGCCGCCGCCACCGATTTACTGATCACCCAGGCCGCAGCAATTCTGGTCGAGGTGGCCGACCCGCAAATGCTTCCGGCACGTCTTTCCGATTACGTTCTGGCCTTGAGAATCTGGTTCCAGGAACGCAAGGAGGCCGAATCGCTGGCCACCGCACTGGTCGAAAACTTCTCCGGGCGCATTCTCGAGGTGCGCGACAAAACACCGACCGTCACGGCCAGCGTTGGCCTGGCAGTGGGCGGCAGCCAGCAGTTCAACGCCGACGAATTGCTGGCGCAGGCTGAAAGCGCGCTGCAGGAAGCGGCGCGAACAGGCGGCAACAGCTACGTTCGCTACCGCCCGAAGGCCGACGCGACCGATTCGGGCGACCAGGAACAATGGACCGAGAAACTCAGACACGCGCTCAACAACCAGGAGTTTCGGCTGGTACGTCTGCCGATCACCAGCATGGAAGACGATGAGTTTCTGATCAACGAATTCGAAACCAGGCTGCGGGTCGAAGGCAACGACGAAATCATCCTTCCGGCCGTATTTCGGCCGGCCGCCGCGCGTGCCGGCCTTGCGGTCGACCTGGACCGAGACCTGGTTCAGCACCTGATCGCCGGGCACAACGGCAAGGGGCACGAGGGCAAGGATTTCCTGGTCCCGCTCAGCGCCCAGTGCCTGGGCGACGATGAGTTCATCGCCTGGCTGCAGCAGCTGATCGATGAAGACCAGCTAGCCGGGCCGAAAATGATTCTCGGCTTTCAGGAGGCCGAAGTACGCGAAAGCCTGCGCGAGATGCAACGGCTGATCAGCCGCTTCGGCGCCCGCGGCGTGCGCTTTGCATTGCTCGAAGTGGAAACCGGGGCCAAAATCGACCTGCTCCTCAAAAATATCCGCGTCGATTTCATAAAGCTCGGCGGGAACATTACCTCAGCGCTGCGCAATGACAGCGCGGCGCGCGCGGCGCTGGAGGCGCTAGCCGCGACCGCGGCAGAACATGGCATACAGGTCATCGCGCCGCAAGTGGAAAATACCAGTGACCTGGCGGCACTATGGCAGTTCGGCATCACGCTGGTTCAAGACGACTTTGGCCGCGACGAGGATGACTGAGACAAGTGTACTGTCGGACTTGACCGATCGTAAGCGAAGGAAAGCCCGATCGGATTTTTCGATCTCTTGAAGCGAATCACGGGTCCGTTTGCCGAAGCAGCGCACAAAATCCGAGCCGATCCTGCTTTTTCGCAGCAGGTCAGCGTCCGGCCGGCTGCTTACCCGGCCGACCTTGCTTCGATCGATCGGCTTCAGGCAGATCCGGCGCGCAGGGCCGCGATCCGCTCGGCCAGCGGCGGGTGACTCATGAAAAGACGCTTGAAGCCGAAACCGGTCCGGCCCCGAATACCGAACGCTTCGACCGATTCCGGCAGCTGGCCCGGCTGGCTGCTCTGGCGCAGGCGTTCCAGCGCCGAGATCATTTTCGCTCGGCCGGCAAGCCTGGCACCACCGGCATCGGCGCGATACTCGCGCCAGCGCGAAAACGCCATGACCACGATGCTGGCCAAAATGCCCAGCACGATCTGGAGCACGATGACCGAAATGAAGTATCCGGGTCCATAACCGCGTTCGCTGCGGAACACGGCCCGATCGATGATCTGTCCAAGCACCCGGGAAAGCAGCAGCACGAAGGTGTTGAGCACACCCTGAAGCAGCGTCATGGTGATCATGTCGCCATTGGCGATATGCGAAATTTCGTGCGCCAGAACCGCCTCGACCTGGTCGGAATCCATGGCCCGGAGCAGCCCTGTGCTGACCGCCACCAGTGATTTGTTGCGCGAGGCGCCGGTTGCAAAGGCATTCGGTTCGGCGGCGTCGAAAATCGCAACTTCGGGCATCCCGATGCCGGCTTCGCGGGCCTGGCGCTCGACTGTCGAGACCAGCCAGCGCTCGGTCTGGCTGGTCGGTGTCTTGATAATCTTCGCCTTGGTCGACATTAAGGCAATGCGCTTGCTCAAAAGCAGCGAGACGAACGCGCCGCCCATGCCGAACAGCAGCGCAAAGATCAGCATGCCGGCCTGGTTGATGTCGATTCCCTGGGCACGCAGCCACGGCTCGAGCAGGTTCATGACGAAGCCGAAGACCACCAATACGGCCAGGTTGGTCAGAACGAACAAAGCGATTCGCCGCATGGCAGAATTTCCTTTTAAAAGTCAAGCTAACAAAATCAATCAACCGTGATCGAGAATGGTAGCCGCTTCGACTGAAAACAAGCACAGCGACCGACAAGGCAGCATCTACCGCGGCCGATTTGCGCCCTCGCCGACCGGCGAACTGCATTTTGGTTCGTTGCTGGCCGCGGTCGGCAGTTTCCTGCAGGCGCGCAGTCGCGGCGGCCAGTGGCTGCTGCGCATCGAGGACATCGATACGCCGCGTGAAGTGCCCGGTGCGGCGGCATCCCAAATCGCCACGCTCGAGGCATTCGGCATGCGCCCGGATCAGCCGGTCGCCTTCCAGTCCCGATCGGCGCTGTTTCACAGCCAGGCGCTTGCACAATTGCGTGCCCTGGGGCTGGCCTTCGATTGCGGCTGCAGCCGCAGCATGCTGCCCGGGACCGGCATTTACCCGGGCACCTGCCGTGCCGGCCTGCCGGCCGGTCGCCCGGCGCGCAGCGTCCGCTTTCGCGTGCCCGACGCCCCGCTTGCCGTCCATGACCGGGTCTTTGGCAATTTCAGTGAGTGCCTGCCGACGATCTGCGGTGATTTCGTGATCCGGCGTGCCGACGGCCTGTTCGCCTACCAGCTGGCGGTGGTCGTCGACGATCTTCGCGCCGGCATCACCGAAGTCGTACGCGGTCAGGACCTGCTCGAATCAACCGGCAGACAACAGGCTCTATATGCCGCCCTGGGGTCGAAAAGCCCCGACTGGCTGCATTTGCCGCTGGTCGTGGACCGGCACGGCAGAAAGCTTTCCAAGTCCGGCCATGCCGATCCGGTCGCCAGGCTCTCCAGGACCCGCGCCCTGGGCCGGGTTCTTCAGGCGCTGGGACATCAACCGCCACCGGGTCTGCGCTCGCTCGAGGCGCTCTGGAGCTGGGCGATCCGGAACTGGCAAGTCGAGCGAATTCCGCGCGAGCCGTTCGAATTATCCTGAATCGACATCCCTTGAACCGGGACTCGAACCAAAACCAAACCTGACTGGCGTCGTGTCTCGGCAACTCTCCACTTTGTGCCTTCGACACCGGATCGAGCGGGCATCGATCGCTTCAGTTCGACGCGTGGCGAGGTCTTCAGCGATCAATGCCCGCCCGATCCTGCCTCTGGAATTCACCCGAATTCCTGAACGGGCATGAACGATCGCGATCACTGAAACACGGCGCTAGTCAGAAACCAAAAGCCATGCATGGCACGAAGCCGTTGGCGCGAGTGTGCAACGGGCGATATACTCCTGCTCCAATGCCAAGACGGAACAACACCGATCAAATGAGCAGCAATTACCTGGATTTCGAACAGCCGATCGCAGAAATGGAGGCCAAGCTGGCCGAACTGCGCAACGTCGGCAGCGACCACGAACTGAACCTGGAAGAGGAAATCCAGCGCCTCGAAGCGAAGTGTCGAGAACGCATCGAAAGCATTTTTTCCGATCTCAGCGACTGGCAGATCTCGCAGCTGGCACGTCACCCGGAACGTCCCTACACGCTGGATTACATTCCGTTGATTTTCGACCGCTTCCAGGAACTGCACGGCGACCGCCACTTCGCCGACGACCATGCCATTGTTGGTGGGCTGGCATCGCTGGATGGTCGCGCGGTCATGCTGATCGGGCACCAAAAAGGCCGCGACACCCGCGAAAAGATCCATCGCAACTTCGGCATGCCGCGGCCCGAGGGCTATCGCAAGGCGCAGCGCCTGATGGAAATGGCACAGCGCTTCGGCCTGCCGGTGATCACCTTTATCGACACCCCCGGCGCCTATCCAGGCGTCGGCGCCGAGGAGCGCGGCCAGTCCGAGGCGATCGCCCGCAACCTGCTGGTCATGTCCCGTCTCCGGGTGCCGATTCTTTGCACCATCATCGGTGAAGGCGGTTCCGGCGGTGCGCTTGCGATCGGCGTCGGCGATCGGACCAACATGCTGCAATACTCGATTTACTCGGTCATTTCGCCGGAAGGCTGCGCGTCCATTCTCTACAAGAGCGCAGCCAAAGCCGAAACCGCGGCCGGCGCACTGGGGCTGACCGCACGCCGCCTCAAGGCGCTGGGCCTGATCGATCGGATCATCCGCGAGCCGCTGGGCGGTGCCCACCGGCAGCCCGAGGAAGTGGCCGGACGCTTGAAGGAGCATCTGATCAGCCAGTTACAGGCGCTCGACCAGTTGTCGACCGATGAACTTCTGGACCAGCGCTACCAGCGTCTGACGACGGTGGGCGCCTTCGAGCGCGAGTGAAGCCTCGAGCCGGCACGCTGCCGGAGATCGACAGCAAAGTCATCAACCGCTCGGGCCTGAACTGGCTTGCCTTCAGCGGCGGACCCGATTCTCTTTGCTTGCTCGACCTTTTGCTGGCACACGGGTTTCGCGAGTCGCTGCGGGTCGTACACGTCGACCACGGCCTCGACCCACAAAGCGCCGAGCGGGCCGAACAGGCCCGGCAACAGGCGCGCCGGCTCGGCATCGCCTGCCGCGTCGAACGGCTCGACTGGCAGCGACTGTCACGCCACGGCGGGCCGGAAGCCGCTGCCCGGCACGGCCGCTATCGCTGCCTGCAATCGCTGATTAATCAAAACGACCATGTCCTGACCGCACACCACGCCGACGATCAGGTCGAAACCGTCATGCTGCGATTGCTGCGCGGCGCAGGCCCGGCCGGACTGGCCGGAATGCAGCCTGTGCGGCCGCTCGAACCCGGCTGGCTCGGCCGGCCTTTGCTGCACTGGACCCGCCGGCAGATTCTCGACTACCTGGACGTCCGGCAATTGAAGTACACGATCGATCCCAGCAACACCGACCTGTCACTTGACCGGAACTATCTGCGCCATCGCGTGCTGCCCGTCGTGGCCGAACGCTGGCCGGGCTATCGCGGCTCGATCCTGCGCTCTGCGCAGTGGATGGAACCAGCCGCCGGGGCCATGGATCACCGGGCCGATGCCGACCTGCTGGAGTTGTTGCGCCCGCGGCCCAACAATGCCGAAGCATTGCTGGATTTATCGGCCTGGATGGCACTCGAAACCGCGCGTGCATTCGCCGCGATTCGCTGCTGGTGTCAAGATCGATCCACGAAGGCACCGCCCATCAAGCGTCTGGAAACCTTTCGAACCCAGTGCAGCCGACATTCGGCAGACCGCCAGCCGACGCTGGAATTCGACGGGGCACAACTGCACGCATACCGCGACCGGATCTGGCTCGACACCGAGCCGCTGCCCGGACAGCCATGGAACCTGGACTGGGGACCGGCCGACGAAATCGCGCTGCCGGCAGGCGGCACGCTGGCCTGGCATGGGCCGGACCGGGCCCGGTTCGGCCGACACTGGCAGGTCGGTTCCCTGCGCCCGGGTGAACGGCTGCAACTGCATACCGACGGACCCTCGCGCAAGGCCGCCGAGTTGTTGCGCGAAAGCGCCATCCCGCCATGGCGCCGCAATGCAATTCCGTGTTTGCGCATCGACGATCGTTTGCGCGGCATCGGCACCGATTGGCTTGACAGCGAATTCAATGCATGGATGAAACGCCATGCATCATCGCTGAGGTGGCACCGACGACCCGCCGCACTGCTATCCTGTCGGCTTAAATCCTAGGAGCACCCGTCTTGGTCAAGAAAACCCAAGCAAGCGAACCGACCTTCGAGCAAAAACTCGCACAGCTGGAAAAGCTGGTCGAGGAACTCGAGTCCGGCGAACTGGAACTGGCCGACTCGCTGGACCGCTTCAAGCAGGGCATCGAATTGAGCAAGCAGTGCCGTTCAATGCTCGACCAGGCCCAGCAGGCGGTCGAAACCTTGAGTGATTCGGCACCACCTCCGGCCGATTCACCGGTCTGAGTCCGCGTTTTTACCAACCCATCTTTTGCCCGGCATTTGGAGCGTTGCGCTCGGTCGCAAAAACGCCCGTACACGCTGGCGGCGCCACGCCATCAAGCGATGATCAGTCTGGCAGGTTCACGCCTGCCGATCGGCCCGGATCGTTCGAAAGGTCAGGTTGAACCGCTCGCCAACCGGCCGCGCGGTTTTCGGGACCTGGTGCTGCCAGTTGTGCTGCAGGTCGCCACTCATGATCATCAGGCTGCCGTGTTCGGGCGCAAGCTCGAAGCGCTCGGCCGGACATTTGCGTCTTCGCAAAACGAAACGCCTTCGCGCGCCGACACTGATCGAGACAATCGTCGGGTTGCGGCCGAGCTCCGGTTCATCGTCGGCATGCCAGCCCATTGAATCGCGGCCGTCTCGGTAGCGATTGAGCAAAACGCTGTTGAAGCGCTGCCCGGTTTGCGCGTTCAAACGGCGGCACAGTTCGGCCACGGCCGGGTGCCAGGGATCGGCATTGAAGGTCGCGCCGGAATAGCGGTAGCGCACGCCATGATCACCCTGGAAACACAACAGGCGCGGCTGCAGGATGGCTTTTCCGAACATCTCGATCGAACGCGCTTGCCATTCGATCTCCGTTTCAAGCACCGCAACCAGCCCATCCGCGCACGAGGCTGCCAGCCAGTTCGGCTCGTAGCGCAAATGCCCGTCCGGCGCGAAGGCCTTGACAAAACCCTCACCCGGAATTGACGTCGACTTCATTTCCGCTTGACATTGCATCGATGCCTGCCCCTCAGACTGCGGCGCATACCGTTTTGGTATGCAGCATTCAAACCATTTACATGGAGAACATTATGAAAACATTGATCAAGTCCATGGGCCTGGCCGTCGCCCTTAGCGTAGCAAGCCTGGCCTCGGCCGACCATCACGGCAAGAAGGACATCGTCGATACCGCCATCAACGCCGGCAGTTTCGATACGCTGGTGACGGCACTGCAGGCCGCCGACCTGGTGGAAACGCTGCGCGGCGACGGCCCTTTCACGGTATTCGCCCCGACCGACGCGGCCTTCGCTGCCATCCCTGAAGCAGATCTCGCGGCTTTGCTGGCCGACAAGGCTGCACTGACCGCCGTATTGACCTACCACGTCGTGGCCGGCAAGGTCATGGCCGCCGACGTCGTCAAGCTCGATTCGGCAACCACCGTCCAGGGCTCGGACGTGGCAATCGACGTCAGCGACAACGGCGTGCGGGTCAATGACGCCAATGTCGTACAGACCGACATCGAAACCAGCAACGGCGTCATCCATATCATCGATGCAGTCATCACCCCTTGATTGCCTCGACTTGACGAGCTGGCTTTTGCGAGGCAGAACTGCCGACCGATAGCGGAGAAAACGGGCGAACATTCGCCCGTTTTTTTGTCTTTGGCATGACGAATTACGCAGCCAGGAACCGGCGTTGGCCGGGCCTGCAAGGTTCCCGAAAATCCGAACCATGCCCTCGCTAAACCACTGAATAATAATGATAATGATTCTCATAACGGTTGCCGCGTGTGATTGCTTGTTCAGGTTCACAAGCGATCGTTCAGTTAAAATATCGCATGGTAAGTAAAGTTGAAACATCTATGCCGGGTTGGTTTTCAATTCGGTTCGCGCGAACGAAATCTCGGCTTTTCCATTCACCGTCAATCATCAATGTCACCCAGGAGAATACCAATGGCTAATTGCTCACGCAGAAATCTGTTCAAACTTGCCGGCGCCGGATCACTGGCGCTTCTGTTGCCGATGACCAGTCGCCTCGGCAGCGCCTTTGCCCAGGAACATCTCGACCCCAACAGTCCGCAGGCCAAGGCACTTGGCTACGTTCACGACACCAATGCCGTCGACGAGGGCAAATGGGCCTCGCACGACGCCTCCCAGAACTGCGCGAATTGCCAGTTGGCCCAGGACAGCGGTGGCGAATGGATCGGTTGCGCGATCTTCCCCGGCAAGCAGGTCAATCGCAATGGCTGGTGCAGCGCATGGGTACAGGCGCAGGGCTGAGCAACAGCCGCTTGCCGTCGACAACCACCGCGGTTGATCAATCATCGATCGCGGTCGCGCCGGCCAATGCGCGCTAAGCCCGCCTTAAATGCTTGTCGGCCAACGAGGCCGGATGACTTGAATCGGCGGGGCGCACCGCGCCATCGCCGATGCAAGCGGGGCCAAACCGCAGCATTCACCAGGCCGGTTAGCGGCTAAGCCGCAACAGCCATAATGAAAGCATCGCCAGCGCAAACGGCGGCGCCAACGCAACCATCACCGGCGAAATATCGGCCACCAGCCCGAAAAACCCGGCCATGCCGGCCAGCAGCTGGTATCCCAGTCCGATACCGATAGCCAACGAAACCTTGACACTCACCGCCCGGTTTTTCGACGGCTGCGCAGCCAGTGCGCTCGCGATCAGCACCATGCCCAGGCACGCCAGCGGCAACGCAATGCGTTGCCACAAGACCAGTTCAAACTCACTGGCATCCTGGTCCCGCCGCTTCAGACTCTGGACGTAGGCCCACAAATCGCTCAAGCGCAGGCTTGCCGGTGGCTGGCGGAACAGCTCGAGTTGCCGTTCGCTCAAAAACGAAGTCCAGACAAATCGATCGTGATGCTCGATCCGGCCCGATTCATTGCGATCGACACTTTTGATCGTCACGCCCTCGAGAATCCAGCGCTCCGGGTTCGGGATGGCCTGATCGGCGCGAATCTGCCGACGCAGGCTGCCATCGGGATTGAACTCGAAAATGGTGATGCTGCCCGGAAGCTGCCCGAGTTCGAAATTGCCGACGTTCATGAATTCGGTCTCCGAGCGAACCCACAAGCCGTGCCAGGGATGCCAGAGGCTGTTCTCACCAACCCCGCCGCCGGCGATCCGCTCGGGTGACTGGTACAGCACCGGCGCCAGGAACTGCAGCGCAACCAGGGCCGAAATGGCAACGCCCAGCCCCGGCAACAGCGCCAGCCGGATCATCGACAGCAGGGATACGCCCGAGGCACGCATTACCGTGATTTCGCTTTGGGCCTGCATCGACGAAAACACCGTAGCGGTGGCCAGAACGGTAATCACCGGCAGCAGATCGATCAGGTTGACCGGAATCTGCAGCAATGCCACGATCACGCTTTGCAGCAGCGACACGCCCCCGCTGGAGCCGCCCAACTCCTCGAGCAAGGTGGTCACCCAAACCATGGCGCCCACGGCAACCAGCATCACGCCATAGCCCTTGAGCAGGCGCGTCAGCAGATAGCTCGACAGGATTTTCATAACGGCCCGCCGGGGCCACGCCAGCGAAGCCAGAACCGAACAGCAAGTAGCGGAACCAGGACCAGCGGCAGCCAGAACAAGCCCGGCCAAATGGGGATCGTGGCCGAATCCACACGGTTGGCCAGCATGCCCAGGGTACTGAAGTACAAGGCCACAACCAGGCTCGCCGTGATCAATTTCCCGGTTTTGCCGCTGCGAGGATTGATCGGTGCAACCGCCAGCGCCGTGATGGCCAGCAACAAGACGGTCAACGGCATCAAGGTGCGCCATTGCAATTCACCCCACTCCAGCGGGCCGGCGGCACGCAACAGCCTGGGCAACGGCAAAGCCCGGCGCTGGCGCTCCCGCTCGACCGGGGGCGGCGGGTCGAGCAGCACCGTCAATGTATCGGAGCGACTGACCAGATCGGCGTCGCCACCTTGTTCCAGGCGGTAAAACCGCACATCGCCGATAAAATCCAGCGCAATCGTGCCGCCCGGCCCATCGCGCTGCTCCAGCCGCTCAGCGCGCAGCACATTGCGGTAAGTGGGCAGGCGCTGATGCACCAGCACCTCGCCGAGCGCATCACCGTCGCGCCGCTCGGCAAAAATCATCCATTGCTCGTCGCCGATCTCGAAACGCCCGGGCTCGACCCGAGACAGGTCGACTTGCGCGACCATCTCGGCCTCCATGCGATACAGCAGATCGAAGGCCCAGGGCCGAAAAACGTGGGAAAGCCCGGCCACGATCAGCAGGCCCACAAGCGCAAGCGCCAGCACCGAGCGAACAATCCTTCCACGCCCCACACCGGCCGCCGCGATCGCGATCACTTCATGGCCGGCCTGGAGTCGCCCAAGCCCCATGACGATGCCCAGAAAGATCGCACTCGGAATCAGCACGTCGAGAAACAGCCCAACCTTGAGCATGGCCAATCGAGCCACCGCACCAATCGAAAGCCGCTGAACCACGGCATCGGCCAGGTAGCTGCTGAAATAGAATGCCAGGACGATGATCAGGACCACAAAAAAAACGCTGACCACCGGGCGCAGCATCTGTAGCAGGAGATAGCGCTCCAACCGGCTCACGATCGAGGCCCGACCTTATTTCCGCAAAGCCCGCAGCTGTTGCCGGAAAGCGTGCCGGCATTGGTCATGCCGGGTCCGTTCGTTGTGCAAAAATTCTGCATACCAGTTCGAGATCCTCGCTGGAATCCACATCCACCGCGGCCTCCGGGTGATCGATAAAAACCGAGGCCAGCGAAATGCCCAGATGTCGTGAAAGCGCCACGACTGCATGATCCAGTTTTAATCTGCCGGTCAAATAACGCAACAGATTCAGCCAACCCAGGCGCGAAACGATTTTCCACGGTTTTTTGCGGTCCGCTTCGAATTGCTTCCAGACCGTGGCAACGGTCCGCCCGTGCGGGGTGCGAAAGTAAAAAAGATTGGTGCCGCACACGCTGAAATCGGCAAAGCGATAGCACGTGCGTCGATTATCAGGAAAGGCCCGGTGCACCTGCTTCCAGTCCACCAGTCCAACCACGGCATCGGCCCCGGTGGCATCGGCACGCCTTCGGAATTGTTCAAGCCACTCGGGCTGGATCAACGGATGGTCGGCGGTCACCGCCATGACCGGCCCGTCATCATCGAACCCGGCAAGCGCCCGCGCCAGGCTGGCTGCCGGTCCGGCTGCGGGATCGATTCGCCGATAGCTGCAAAAATCTCCGGCAGCCCGGGCGTAGGCTTCGTGGTCCGGACCGACCAGCACAACCTCGTCGACGTCCGCGAGTTCGCCAATCGCTTGCATGACGTGGCTCAGCAACGGCCGGCCCTGCACCGGCACCAGCACTTTGCCGGCCACGCCATGGGCGAGCGCGAGTGAATCACCGGGTTTGCGATCGCCGGCCAGCACCACGATCCGTAACGACGCAGAAAAACTCATGCCGCCAGTTCCCGTTCGTAAATCCGGAAACGCTGCGCCACCTTGAATTGCAGCGATTCGATAATCGATCGCACGCCACGATTTTGCTCGAGAATCCATGACTGCTCGGTAAGCTTGACGCCATCGGCAACGATGCACTTGCGCACCGAATCGATCAGGCCATAGCTGATGGCCGCGCCGCGGATCGAATGTTGATGTTTTTCGACAACGCCCATCAACGGTATGCGCACGCGATTGAATTTCTTGCGCGCAATTCGCGACAGCAGGCGAATCGCCCCGGTCGGCCACAAGCGCCCCCCCAGGTCGGCGATCATTCCATTCAGATCCGGCAACGCGACGATGAAGCCGACCGGCTCACCGTCCAGGTAGGCGATGCGAACGTAGCCGGGGCGCACCAGCAGCTTCATTTCGGCCGCCATATGGGCGAATTCGGCTTCCGTCAACGGCACGAAGCCCCAGTTCCCGTGCCATGCCTCGTTGAATATCGAGCGCATCAACCCGGCTTTTCCAGCCAGATCCGAACGCGTGACCGGAACAATTTCCAGTCGCCCGCCCATGCGCGCCAGCAAGCGCTCGACCGCCGGCGGGCTCGGAACGTCGGGATCGCCTCGATAAGCGAGCAGCTCGGCGACACCAGCAAAGCCCTGCTCTTCGATCCGCGTCGAATAGTACGGCGGGTTGTAATTCATCATCATCATCGGGGCATGTTCATAGCCATCGACCAGCACACCGCATTGCTGATTGATCGAAAGATCGAACGGACCCTGTAACCGGGTTTTGCCGCGCTCGCCCAGCCATTGGCCGGCGCAGCCAAACAGCGCCTTGAATACGCCTGCCTCGTCAATCGCCTCGAGCTGCCCAAAATGCCCGATCTGGCGCTGCTCGCCCGATTCGCGCAATTCGTCGACCTGCGCGCTGATGCGCCCAACCGGCTGCCCGTCGCGCATCGCCACCCAGGCCTGGGCACGAGCGTGCCGGAAAAACGGGTGCCGGGGCGCCCACATCTGCCGAAGCTGCAACGCCAATGGCGGCACCCACGCGGAATCTCCGGAATTGAGCCGGGCCGGCAACTGGTGAAAGTGATTCCACTGTCGCCGGGTCTTTACCGCGAACATCTTCACGGCACGTGTATCCGAGCTCGACATCGATTATCCTTAATAGATGTGGCAAAACAACCACGGGATGTTGTAAAAATGCTGCAATTAACAAAATCTGAAGATCGAAAACATTAAATTGCCATAAAAAGAAGCGTATCCGGATAGTTTCATTCAGCGCTCGGGCGTTTTATAATGATTGTTTGAACTAACAAAATGCTCGCGTCCCAATTTTACGCGAGATGATAGAACAACAAGGGAAAATCGGTTTGAGTCACTTGCCAACGCCCACAAACAATTCGCTTCCGCTCAAGACCTCCGGCTATCGTAGTCTGGCGGAAGCACTGGATTATGCAGCCCAGGGGACAACCGGCTGCAATTTCCACAATGGCCGGGGTCAGTTGACCGCGGTCATGACCTATGCGGATTTGCGCCGTCGGGCCATTGCGGTTGCCTTGCGCCTGGCAGGCCTCGGCATGCCGCGCGGCAGCCGGATCGCGCTGGTTGCCGACACGCAACCCGATTTCCACGTGATGTTTTTTGCCTGCCAGTACGCCGGACTGGTTCCGGTGCCGCTGCCTGCAGCCGTCCACCTGGGCGGCAAGGCTGCATTTATCAGCCACTTGCGCGCACTTCTCGGCGACTGCCGCGCCAGCGCCGCGTATGCCTCGGCCGACTTCATTTCCTTTCTCAACGAAGCGGTGATGGGCCTGGAACTGGCCGCCAGCGGCACGATCGAAGATTTCGAAGCGCTCGAGCCGGCTCTGGAATTGCCCAAACCGCCGGCGCCCGATGAACTGGCCTATCTCCAATACACCTCGGGCAGCACGCGTTTCCCCCGGGGCACGATGATCACGCAGAAAGCGGTGCTGAGCAACCTGGCCGGCATTTTGCAGTATGGCGTCCAGATCCGACGCGGCGACCGCTATGTCTCCTGGCTGCCCTTCTACCACGATATGGGCCTGGTCGGATTGATCCTGGGTCCGGTGGTCTCCCAGCTGTCGGTCGATTATCTTGGCACCCGCGACTTTGCCATGCGACCGCGCCTGTGGCTGGAACTGATGTCGCGCAACCAGGCCACGATTTCCTATTCGCCGCCGTTCGGCTTCGCGCTGTGTGCGCGACGCCTGCGCGCCTCCGACGTCGATCGCTACGACCTGTCGGCATGGCGGGTTGCCGGCGTGGGCGCCGAAATGATCCGGGCCGGCTGGCTGCAGCAGTTTGCCAGCGCTCTTGCCCCGGCCCATTTTTCAGAATCCGCATTCCTGCCCTGTTACGGCATGGCCGAATGCTCGCTGGCGGTCAGTTTTGCACCGCTCGCTCAAGGTCTGGAAGTCGACCGTGTCGATGCCGACCTGCTTGCCCATAAACGCCAGGCGCGGCCGATCGATGAGATCGATCATGACTGCCGCGTCACTGAATTCGTCAATTGCGGCCGGCCGTTGCCGGACTACGAAGTCGAAATTCGCAACGAAAGCGGCGCATTGATGCCGGAACGGCACTGCGGCACGATTTTTCTGCGTGGACCCAGCGTCATGTCCGGTTACGCAAACAATCCGCAAGCAACCGATATCGCGTTGTCGGCCGATGGCTGGCTCAATACCGGCGACATCGGCTATCGCGCCGGCGATTCCCTGTTCATCACCGGTCGCGCCAAGGACCTGCTGATCATCAATGGTCGCAATATCTGGCCCCAGGATCTCGAGTACCTGGCCGAACTGCAGCCCGAGGTGCGTGCAGAAGATGCCTCGGCATTCGCGATTCCAGCCGAGGACGGCACCGAAGTCGCCGTGCTGGTCGTGCAATGCCGCGAACAGGACCCGTTCCGCCAGGCCCGGCTGGTCGAGCGCCTGAAACAGCAAATCCAGACCGAATTCGGCATTGCCTGCCTGATCGAACTGGTGCCGCTGCATACGCTTCCGCGCACCTCCTCGGGCAAACTTTCGCGCAGCGGTACCCGGCTGGATTTCCTCAAGCGCAACGGGCTGGAACAGTCGGAAGTGCTGCCCAGGGACCTGGTCAACCGCACGCCGCACACCCGGGCCCTCAACGCCACCGACTGACGCCATGTCGGTCATTGCCCTGACCGGTGCGACCGGGTTTGTCGGCCGATCATTGGTCGGGCAATTGAAGCGAACATTTCCCGACGCGACACTTCGCGTACTGGTCCGCGATGCCGCCGACAGAACGCTGCCGGTAGCGCTTGAAACCGGTTGCCAGATCATTAACGGCGGGCTCGAATCGGCCGACGCGCTTGAACGACTGGTTTGCGGCAGCGATGCCGTCATCCATGCCGCAGCCGCCATCGCCGGCAATCATGCCGAATCGTTCGACCGAATCAACATCGTCGGTACCCGATGCCTGCTCGATTCGATCGACCGGCAGGCGCCCAACTGCCATCTCGTGCAAATTTCTTCACTGGCAGCCGGCAAGCCAGCGCTTTCCTGGTATGCCGCATCCAAACGTGCCGCCGAAGAACTGGTGTCGGCCCGCGCGCGCCGTTATTCCATCGTGCGGCCCCCGGCCGTGTACGGCCCGGAGGATCCGGCACTGGCGGATTTCTGGCGCTGGCTGGCGCGCGGCTGGCTCATTCGGCTCGGACCGGTCAACGCGCGCTTTTCGCTGCTTCACGTCGACGACCTGGCCGGCGCGGTTGCCGAACTGGTGGCAAAAGGCCCAATCCGTCGAAACATCACGCTGGCCGGCGATCAGCCGCCCGGCGGCTGGAGCTGGGAAGCGGTGGGCGCTGTGGCTGCACGCGTGCGCGGCGGCAAAGTGCGAATTGCGGCTTTGCCCCGGATCGCGCTAAAAAGCGTCGCCGGCTTGAATCTGCTGCGCGCACGCACGCTGTCGCGGCCGGCAATTCTGACCCCCGGCAAGGCCAGGGAGCTTCTCTACCCCGACTGGGTCTGCGATAATCAAGCCGCCGGCCAAATGATCGATTGGCAACCAACGACGTCGCTTGAACAGGCGCTTGATACGCTACCGGGATGGAGAAGACAATGAGCACTGCAAGCAACAGAATTCACGATGCAATCCGCGAATCGCTTCACGAAGCGCTGCCGCAGATCGGCGACATCGATTTCGACGCCGCATTGACCAGCGACATTGGCCTTGATTCGGTGCAGATCATGGATCTGGTGATGGAAATCGAGGACCGACTGGATATTTCAATTCCGATCGAAGTGCTGGCCGAGGTAAAAACGCTAAACCAGCTCGCCGGCAAGCTCGATCCCATCGCTGTCGGGACACCCAGATGAGCTTGTTCGACAAGTTTTCAGGCCTGTCCCAGGCCCGCGCCGAACTGGGTCATCACGGCATCGCACCGGTGGCCACCCCGATCGACGACATCATCTCGGCCTCCGAAGGCATTATCGGCGGCCGCCGGGTGGTACTGGCCGGCACCAACAACTATCTCGGGCTGACGCTGGACCCGGACGTGATCGACTCGGCCAGAACGGCACTGGAGCATCTCGGCACCGGCACCACCGGCTCGCGCATGGCCAACGGCAGCTATCACGCGCACCAGGCGCTCGAACAGGAACTTGCCGATGCCTGGGGGTGGGCCTCTGCGATGGTTTTTTCGACCGGCTACCAGGCCAACCTGGGCAGCATTTCAGCACTGGCCGGGGCCGACGACTATCTCCTGCTCGACAGCGACTCCCACGCCAGCATCTACGACGGCGCGAAAATGAGCGCAGCCCAGACCCTGGTTTTCAAGCACAACGATCCGGAAAATCTCGATCGCCGCCTGACCCGCCTGGGCGACGATGCCAGCCGTGCGCTGATCGTCGTCGAAGGCCTGTATTCGATGCTTGGCGATCAGCCGCCGCTGGCCGAATTCATCGAAGTCAAGCGCAAGCACAAGGCCTGGCTGCTGCTCGACGAAGCGCATTCATTCGGCGTTTTCGGACAGCGCGGACTGGGCCTGGCCGAACAGCACCAGGCCATCGACGGCATCGATTTCGTCGTCGGCACCTTCTCCAAGAGCCTTGGCGGAATCGGCGGCTTCTGCGTCAGCCCGCACCCGCAGCTGGAGCTGCTGCGGCTGGCCGCCCGGCCCTACATCTTTACCGCATCTCCTTCGCCTGCCGTCATCGCCGGTACCCGCACTGCGCTGGCCAAAGTACTCGACGGACAGCATTTGCGCGATGCCCTGTGGCGCAATATTCACCAGCTCTACAGTGCACTCAACGACATGGGCTATCGACTCGGCAGTGCGACGCCCGGCCCGGTGGCCGCCATCATCCTGCCCGACCGACAGACCGCCCTGGCACACTGGCAGGGCCTGCTCGAGGCCGGCATATACACCAACCTGATGCTGCCGCCGGCCACGCCCAAAGGCTTGAACCTGCTGCGCATCAGCCTCAGTGCGGCCCATAGCGAGGAACAGATCGGGCGCATCGTTCGGGCCTTCGAAGGACTGTCGCTGGCCGCCTGAATTCAGAGTAGCTTGACGGGGCTGTTTCCGGACAAGCCCTGCGACTCGAACTGCAAAAGCCGTTATCCTTGGGATCGATCTTTCGCATCAAACCCCAAGGAGTCCCACCGTGCGCTTACTGCCTTTATCCCGTCTTATTCGCCGCCCTTCCGTCGCGAGGTGTCGTCAGGCCCAGCGGCCGCGGCGTTTCGCGACCGAGCGCAGCGCAGGCGTACTCGCCTGTCCGGTAAGGATGCGTGACCGAGCGAAACGCTGCAGACGCCGGCCTGACGGCGCCGCAGCAGGAAGGGCGGCGAATAAGGCGGGTTTATTCTCGGCCCCGACGTTTTCGAAAGTCCTGCTGGCCCTGCTGCTGGCCGGCGCCTGGAGCCATGCGTTTTCCGACGGCGCGCTCGACCTGCAGAAAATCATGGCCGACCCGGACTGGATCGGCCCGCCGGTTGAAGCCGCCTGGTGGCAGCTCGACGAAAATGCTTTCAACTATCGGGCCAAGCGAGACGGTTCCGAGCAGCGCGATGTGTACCGCGTCGACCTCGAAAGCGGGCAGGTGACCCGGCTCAACGCCGCGGCCCAGGTCGGCATGGATGCCGAGGCGCCGGTCTATGACCAGGATCGCCGACGAGCCTTGATGCTGCGCAACGGCGGCCTGTTCCTGCGCGATCTGGCCAGCGGAACGCTCAGCCAGCTGACCTCGGGATCGCAGAGAATCTCCAGCCCAGCGTTTTCAAGCGATGCCCAAATCATTCACTACCAGGCCGATGGCCAATGGTGGCGCATGGACCTGGACCAGCGGGTCGCGCGCCCGCTCGCCGATCTGCAGTTCAAAAAGGCACCACATGAACTGGCCGACGATGCACTCGCCAGGGACCAGGTCCGCCTGTTCAGCACGCTCGAGCGCGAACTGGAACGACAACAGGCGCAGCACCTTGAAAGCATCGACGAGGCCCGGGCCGACCCGACGCGCACGCCACCCCCGTGGTACCTGGGCGACAAGCATGAACTGTCGGCCTCGGCATTGTCGGCCGACGGTCGCTGGCTGCTGGCCGTGGTCCAGAAAGCCGGCGCCGACGCCGGAAAGTCCGACCAGATGCCAAAATTCGTTACGCGCTCGGGTTACGTGGAAGTCGAGGACGTCAGGAGCCTGGTCGGGCGCAACGCTCCGGTCGCGCAGCAACTGTGGCTGCTGGATATTCAAAACCGGGTCCGGCACGAGATCGACCTGGACCCGCTAAGTGGCCGCGACCAGGACCCGCTGGCCGAACTCAAGCAGCAGCAGGAAATCGAGCCGTTCGACGCCGAAAACCTGCGGCCGGTCCGGATCATCGGCATCGAGTGGCATCCGCAGCAGCCGCGCGCCGCCATCCAGGTTCGCTCGATCGACAACAAGGACCGCTGGACCACAACCCTGGATGCCGAAAAGCAGGAGCTGGCCGAAGTCCATCGCCTGACCGACCCGGCCTGGATCAACTGGGCCTTCAACGAATTCGGCTGGGTTCCCGGCAGCGATGTCTTGTGGCTGCTTTCGGAACAATCCGGTTTCAGCCACCTCTACAGCATCGATGCACGCGGCCGCCTGCGCCAGCACACCGACGGCGATTTCGAGGTCTACGGCATCGAGATGTCGAAAGACGGCCGCCGGGCGCTGATGATCACCAACCGCGAGCACCCCAGCGAATACGATCTTTACCGGCTCGACATGGAATCGGGTGAAATCACCCGCATCACCGAACTCAAGGGCCTGGAAAGCTACGCGACCCATCCGCAGACGCGCGACATCCTGGTGCGCCATTCGGCCAGCTATGTGCCGGCACAGGCCGGCGTCGTCAACCCCGATTCGGCTGAGCTTTTCGGCCAGACCGATACCTTGACGGCGTCATACAAGGCGCTGGACTGGCAGGCGCCCCAATTCGTCGGCGTACCCTCCAGCCACGGCATCGACGAGCCGATCTGGTCGAAGTTCTACCCGGCCCGAAATCAAAATCAGAATCAGAATCAGAATCAGAATGAGGATGCGCCACGGCCGGCCGTGCTGTTCGTGCACGGCGCCGGCTACACACAAAATACCCACCACCGCTTCCCTTATTATTTTCGCGAGCAGATGTTTCACAACCTGCTGACCGAGCGCGGCTACCACGTGCTCGACATGGACTATCGCGCCAGCCGCGGCTACGGACGCGACTGGCGCACCGCGATCTACCGGCAAATGGGCACACCCGAGCTCGAGGACCTGGTCGACGGCGTCGCCTGGCTGGTCAAAAACCACAACGTCGACCCGGAGCGGATTGGCGTCTACGGCGGTTCCTACGGCGGCTTCATGAGCTTCATGGCGCTGTTCAACGCAGCCGACACCTTCAGCGCCGGCGCCGCACTGCGGCCGGTCACCGACTGGGCCCATTACAACCACGGCTACACCGCCAATATCCTCAATACGCCCGAAGTCGACCCCGAAGCCTACCGCCGAAGCTCACCGATCGAGTTCGTCGAAAAACTCGAAGGCCAGCTGCTGATCAGCCACGGCATGCTCGACGACAACGTGTTCTACAAGGATTCAGTGCGCCTGGCGCAGCGGCTGATCGAACTGGAGAAGGAAAACTGGGAAATGGCTTCCTATCCGCTCGAGCCGCACGGCTACGCGCACCCGGAAAGCTGGCTGGACCAGTACCGCCGAATTCTCAAGCTGTTTGAAACCAGCATCGGGGCCCAGCCATGATCTCGAGGATTGCCTTTTACCTGCTGGCCCTGCCGGCGCTGGTCTTCGCGCTTTCGGCAAGCGCCGGCCCACTGGAGGTTCGGGATATCTTCGGCCTCGAATACGCCGATTCGCCGCGCATCTCGCCCGACGGCCGGCAAATCGTCTACCTGCGCCGCCACATGGATACCCGGACCGACCGCAACGTCGCCCAAATCTGGCTGATCGGGCGCGATGGCAAAAGCCATCAGCCGCTGACCGAAGGCAAGGGCAGCTATGCCAACCCGGTCTGGTCGCCCGACGGCGAGCGCATCGCGTTCACTGGCCATGCAGGCGATGGCGACAGCCAGCTGCACGTGTTGTGGCTCGAAAGCGGACGGATCGCCAGCCTGACCGACGGACCCGATGCACCCAGCGCGCCGAGCTGGTCGCCGGACGGCACGCGCATCGCCTTCAACCGCTTCGTTCGCCAACAGCCGCCGACGCTGGTCGAGCCGCTCAAGGCGCCCGAAGGCGCAAACTGGGCACCGCCGCCGACGGTCATCGACCGACCCGTGTTTCGCATCGACGGCCGCGGCTTCCTGCCGCACGGCCAGCTCCAGCGCTTCGTCGTGCCCGCCTCGGGTGGTCCGGCCCGGCAGCTCACCGATGGCCCCTACCCCAACAGCGGCCCGGCAAGCTGGAGCGCCGATGGCCGGTCGCTGGTGTTTTCAGCCAACCGCCGCGACGACTGGGAGCTGGAAAGCCGGGATACCGAACTGTTTCGACTCGACCTGGAAAGCGGCGACATTCGGGCCATTACCGAGCGCTACGGGCCCGACCAGAACCCGGCCGTCAGCCCGGACGGCAAGCGCCTGGCCTGGCTCGGCTTCGATGACGAACTGCTCAGCTATGCCAATACCCAGCTCTATGTCATGCCGATCGACGGCGACCAGCCCGAAAGCCTGACCGCCGACCTGGACCGCAATGTCGACCAGCTGGCCTGGTCCGACGACGGCCGGCATCTCTACATCAGTTATGCCGACCAGGGCCTGGGGATCATCGAAAGGGTCGATCTCGACGGCCGGCGCACGCGCGTGGCCGAGGGCCTGGGCGGCACTACGCTGGGCCGGCCTTATGCCAGCGGAGACTTCGATGCCGATGGCGAACAGCTCGTCTACACCCACACTACGCCGTCGCATCCGGCCGATCTCGTACACGCAAGCGCCGGCGGCGAAACCCGGCTGACCCGGCTCAATGCACAATTGCTGGGGCACCGGGAACTGTCGAGGGTCGAGGAAATCCGCTTCCCGTCCAGCCACGACCAGCTCCAGATCCAGGGCTGGGTGGCCTACCCGCCCGGCTATGAACAAGGCCGCAGCTATCCGCTCATTCTCGAAATTCACGGCGGCCCCTTCGCCGATTACGGTCCGCGCTTTTCGGCCGAAATTCAGCTGCTGTCGGCGGCCGGCTACGTCGTGGCCTACCTGAACCCGCGCGGCTCGACCAGCTACGGCGCCGAATTCGCCAACCGGATCCACCACGCCTACCCGGGCCATGACTACGACGACCTGATCAGCGGCGTCGACTACCTGATCGACCGGGGCGTGGCCGATCCGGACCAGCTCTACGTCACCGGCGGTTCCGGCGGCGGTGTCCTGAGCGCCTGGATCATCGGCAAGACCGATCGTTTCCGGGCTGCGGCCGTGGTCAAGCCGGTCATCAACTGGACCAGCTTCGTGCTCACCGGCGACATGACTCCGGTCTTTCACAAGTACTGGTTCCCGGCCCTGCCGTGGGAAGCGCCCGAGCATTATTTCGAACGCTCACCGCTGTCGCTTGCCGGCAATGTCACGACACCGACCATGATCATGACCGGCGAGGCCGACTGGCGTACGCCGATGTGGGAGTCCGAACAGTTCTACCAGGCGCTGAAGCTGCGCGGCGTCGATTCGATCCTGGTGCGCATCCCCGAGGCGCCGCACAGCATCGCCGCCCGGCCCAGCCAACTGGTGACCAAGATCCAGCATATCCTGGCCTGGTTCGACCGCCATGCGCCGGATCGCGACTGAGCCAGGATCAACGCAAGGCATCGCATCCAATCCACAGAGACCGGAGAACACAAGCAGATGAACGTATTGATTACCGGAAACTCAAGCGGCCTGGGGCTGGGCCTGACCCGCCGGCTGCTGGACCAAAGCGCCATCGTCTGGGGCATGAGCCGCAGCGGCTGCCCGCTGCAAGGCGACGACGGACTCAGGGACCGACGCTTCGATCTGTCGAACCTGAACACGCTGCCCGACGCGCTCGAGCAACTGCTGTCCGATTGCCAGCGGCTCGATCTGGTGGTGCTCAATGCCGGTATCCTCGGCCGCATCCAGGAGATTCACGACACCGACGTGCACGACCTGGAGCACATGATGCGCGTCAACGCCTGGTCGAACAAGGTCATTCTCGACTGGATCATCGAGCGCCATCTGCCGGTCAGCCAGGTCATCGCGATTTCCTCGGGCGCGGCGGTCAACATGAACTACGGCTGGGGCGGCTATTCGCTGTCCAAGGCCCTGTTGAACAAGCTGATCCAACTCTACGCCCAGGAAATGCCCGACACCCACCTGACCGCGCTGGCACCCGGGCTGGTCGATACCGAAATGCAGGACTACCTTTGCGAGCAGGTCGACAGCGAGCAATTCCCGTCGGTACAAAAACTGAAAGATGCGCGTGGCAGCGACGATATGCCGGGTCCCGACGAGGCGGCCGAAACCATTCTCGGTCTGCTCGATTCCCTGCGCGAAAACCCCAGCGGACAATTCGTCGACGTGCGCAAGCTCGACGCCTGATCAAGGCGCCATTGATCGGCCTGCGGTCAATCCGATGACCGGAGGCCAGCAAACCGAGGCTCAAGCCAGCACGCCCCTGGCGCGCATTCGGGATGAGGTCTTCGCCGAGCAAGCGCACCGGAAACGTACCGGCCTGTACGATTAAGGATGCGCCTGGCTGCAAAAGGCCTGGATGCGGGTCTGGCAGCGTCGCCGTAGAAGGCTGGCGGCAAGGCGGGTTCATGCAAGCGCAACGCCGCAGATGGCCACGTTTAGACTCGCCCCACGGACGCCTCAAAGGGTTCGCAACGGCGTTCCAGGTCTTGAACACAGCGCAACTTCGGCTTGCGCCCTGTTGCGGGCCCTTTGCGGGGCTCTGATATCGTTAATCAAACACAGACCGGACACTCAGCATCCTGGCAGGGACATGAACTCATGAAGTGCCACGACCTGTTCATTATCGGCGGTGGTATCAACGGTGTCGGCATCGCCCGCGACGCGGCCGGCCGCGGCCTCGATGTGGCGTTGTGCGAGCAGCACGATCTGGCCTCGCACACCTCCTCGGCCAGTACCAAGCTGATCCACGGCGGCCTGCGCTACCTGGAGGATTACGAGTTCCGGCTGGTGCGCAAGGCGCTGGTCGAACGCGAAATCCTGCTGCACAACGCCCCGCACATCATCTGGCCGCTGCGCTTCGTGCTGCCGCACCACGGCGGGCTACGACCGAAGTGGATGCTGCGCCTGGGGCTGCTGCTCTACGACCTGCTGGGCGGGCGCTCCAGCCTGCCGCGAACCCGCCGGGTGAATCTCGGTGCCGGTGAATTCGCCGGTCAGCTGCAACCGGATTTCTCCGACGGCTTTGCCTACTCCGACTGCTGGGTCGAGGATGCGCGGCTGGTCGCCCTCAACGCCCTGGATGCTGCCGAGCGCGGCGCCAAAATCATGACGCACACCCGCTGCATCGACATCCGGCGCGACCTGGAACCGGCCGGCGGCCAATGGCGGATCCGGCTGGCCGCGCCGGACGGCACCACCCGGGAAGTCTGCAGCCGCATGCTGGTCAACGCCGCCGGACCCTGGTCGGGCGAGCTCTCCCGCCGGATCCGGGCAGACGGCAGCGCCTCGCCGGTCAGGCTGGTCAGCGGCAGCCACATCGTCGTCCCGCAGGTCTATTCGGGCGACCATGCTTTCCTGTTCCAGAGCGGTGACGGCCGGGTCGCATTCGCGATCCCGTACGAACACCACTACACACTGATCGGCACGACCGAACAGGCCGTGGGGGACCCGGACCAGTCGCCGGCCATCAGCGCCGAAGAGCAGTACTACCTGTGCGCACTGGCCAGCGACTATTTCGCCCGCCCGGTGCGCGAAGCCGACATCGTCTGGAGCTATTCCGGCATTCGTGCGCTGTACGACGACCAGGCCGAATCGATGTCGGAAACCACCCGCGACTACGTACTCGAACTCGACCATCGCGACGGTGTCGCCGCACTTTCGGTGCTGGGCGGCAAGCTGACCACCTACCGCAAGCTGGCCGAAGATGCACTGGCCAGGCTCGAGCCGTTCGCGCCCGGCATGGGCGGCAAGTGGACCGCCGATACACCCCTGCCCGGCGGCGATTTCGAGCCCGACGCGTTCGATCGGAAGCTGCGGGGATATTGCGGGCGCTACCCGTTCCTGGGTGCCGGGGTCGTGTGCAGGATGCTGCGCGCCTACGGCACGCGCCTGGAGCGGATCGTGGCACAGGCCAACGCGATCGAACAGCTGGGCGAGGACTTCGGCTGCGGCCTGTACGAGGCTGAGCTTCGCTACCTGGTCGACCACGAGTTCGCCGTGGATGCCGAGGATGTGCTGTGGCGGCGTTCGAAACTGGGCCTGCACATGCGACCCGAACAGCGCGAGCGCGTGACCGCCTGGTTCCGCGCCCGGAATGAAGGCTAGCAGCCTGTCGGACTTGACCGATCGTAGCGAGGGAAAGCCGGTTGGAGTC
>JAVVET010000027.1:3675-38292 GCA_032251235.1 Wenzhouxiangellaceae bacterium | reverse complement strand
ACGACGAGCCGGGTTGTTCGAGAAACGCCAGTTCTTCAGGACTGGAGCGACGCTCGAGAATCGCGTTGCGGTGCGGGAAGCGTCCAAAGCGGTCGATGATTTTCTTGTGCGCCTCGGCAAAAGCGGTGAACTCCTCGAACGCCGCTTGATCATCTTTCGCTGCCTGGCGCCACAGCGTCCGGGCCAGGTCCAGGTACCAGGCCTGGTCATCGGCCGATTCCGAATGCTCCAGCGGCAGGTAAAGGAACAGCCGGTGGATTGGCCTCAGTTGTGCATCCATGCCAGCCGCCAGACCTTCGACGCACAGCGCTTGGAGCCTGTCGGACTTGACCGATCGTAGCGAGGGAAAGCCGGTTGGAGTCGGATTTTTCGGTCGTTTGAGGCGAATGGTGAGTCTATTTAACGATAACGAGCGGAGAATCCGGCCCAATCCGGCTTTTCCGCAGTAGATCAGCGTTAAGTCCGACAGGCTCCTGGGGCCAGGTCGTCGAACCGATACATATCCCGAGTTCCGCGATAGATGTTTCGCGGGAACTGGTCGAGCACCAGGATCAGCGCCAGCCAGCCGTCGGCCGATGCCTTCCAGGCCTCCAGCTTTCCCGACTCGGCGGCTAAAACCAGCGCTTCGAAGCACCGGCGAATCTCCGCATCGGTAGCGGCGCTCTTGCCCCACCAAAGCGCATCCTGGCGATTGGCAATGGCCGAATCGCAGCAATCGGCAGGGCCGAACCAGAACTCCAGCACGCTGGTGTAATCATCCATTGTTGAAATGCCCTGGGACTTTCTGCCGAGGATAGCGCACCGGCCCTGGAAATTGAAATGCCGGTCGCGACACGGGCGTGCCGGAAGCGGTAAGATTCGCGCTTGTTCTCTGGATGAATTACGTGGAAACCGACCCCGATCCAGCGCTCCGAATCCTGTATCTGGATGACCGGATCTGTGCCCTCGAAAAGCCTTCGGGCATCATGGTCCACCGAACCGGCATCACGACCGATCGTATCTTTCTTGTCGATCTGCTGCGCGCAAAGCTGGGACGGCGGATCTGGACCGTGCATCGGCTGGATCGGGCAACTTCCGGTGTTCTTCTGTTTGCCCTGGACCGGGAAATGGCCGGCGTGCTGGGCCGCCAGTTCGAGGCCGGCACGGTCGGCAAACGCTACCTGGCCGTGGTCCGTGGCTGGCTGGATGACGGCGGCGAAATCGACAAGTCATTGCGGACCGGTGCCAACCGCCTGCGCGATGCATTGACCGTTTACCGCTGCCTGGCCAGAACCGAGCTGCCGGTGGCCGTAGCGCCCCATGCCACGTCGCGCTACAGCCTGGCCTCGGTCGAACCCAAAACCGGCCGCATGCACCAGATCCGGCGCCATTTCAATCATGTCTCGCATCCGATTGTCGGCGATGTCAACCATGGCGACCGCCATCACAACCGCCTGTTCAGGGAGCGCTTCGACAGCCACCGGCTGTTGCTGCACGCAGCCAGCCTTGATTTTATGCACCCGGACCTGGATCGCCGCCTGGCATTGGCGGCCGCTTTGCCACCGGACTTTTCCGGCCTGCTCGAACAACTCGGCTGGTCCGACGCACTGGACCCGACCGGCGAGCCGGAGCCGCGACCCGTCAGTGATGATCTGGCTTGAATCGATCAGAATTTCGGGCCCGTTCGTGGGGCCGCCGTATCCAGAAAAGCAGACTCCTATTGCAGGCGCGGAAGAAAAAACATAAAGAAAACTGGACATCAGCAGTCGAGCGGATCGTTGCGAGAATATGTCGTTCTCGTCTTTTTTAACCCCGCGAAAGAACATCCTGCCTAATTAGATGAAATTGATTTCAATGGCGTTGGAAGCGGCCTGGATCTCCCACTGCCAGGACAGACCCAGCGGCATCTGATGGAAAAGACTGGAAAGCACAGCCCTCGCAAGCCACCGCTTGTTTCTTGACTGAGCATTCAGTCTGGTGTATAAACGGCAAAAATCGAAACAATAACAAAGGGGACGCTTCGGTGAATCGAGCGCATGATTCCTGCCGGCCAGGCCGAGCCTGGAACGCATATCCATACCTCAAGAGCAAGTCTCTCGACCCGGCGGGGTCGAAAGCAAGCGGTGATTTCAGGGCCGGCTTTCCGGGCGTCGATTTCTGCCGCGACGCTCCTTTATGCAACGGCGATGCCTGTTCGGCGATGCGGATTTCCGGCTTCACGCTCCCGTTGTGCGCGCGCTGCCTGTCGCTGATCGCCGGCTTGATATTCGCGGCGCTACTGAATATACACCTTCCCGTTTTCGGCTTTATGTTGCTGGTTCCCGTCGTCATCGACGGCGGCCTGCATTATGCCGGGATTTTCTCGTCATCGAACCGCCGACGCCTGGCCACAGGCTTTCCCGGCGGCATTGCCGCGTGGTCGATGACAACCGACATCAGCATCTTTCTTCAAGGAGTTTAGCCATGCTCGTTTTGGTAGCGCTTGTACTGCTTATCGTGTTTCTATGCGTTGGGATCAGCTCGATGAGTTCGAGTTCGAAAGCCAACAAGCTGGCACAGGAAAAGATCCGCAACGAATCGCGGCAGGAAAAGGACAAAGCGCTTGCCCAGCAGGCCGAAAAGGACAAGGAGTTCGAAGAAAGCTGGGAAATCCTGGCCCGCTACGACAGCGATGTCCGCGCCCAGGTCGATCGGCTGGAACAGTACGGCAGCAAGGCCATCGATGAATTGAAGCGCGTGTTCAAGTTCACCCAGGACAAGAGCAAGCTCGGAGAAGCAGCCGATCGTATCCTTGCAGATATCGAATCAGGCAAGCTGGTGCTGGAGCCGGAAAACCCGGGCCAGGAATAAGCGCCGCCGCCAGCCTTTTGGCCGCAGCTGTTTGGGATTTCGGCCGGACATCCCGAGATGTCCGGCCTGATGGAACGCCAGGCCGGAAATCCCGCCCCGACGTGGCCGCTATACTGTTCCGACGTTCGCACCACCGCGATGCTTCGGAGACCGAATTTCATGTTCAAGCTGCAAATCCTGATCTTTCCAGTGGCTGCCGCCTTGCTGGCCCTGGCCATGACTGCATTCGGCCAGGAGGAGTCCCCGGTCGAGGTTGCAGCCGAGAGAGCAGCACCGGTACGGTTCGTGACCGAGCACCAGGGCCGCTTCAACGGTCAGGCGCTTCGCTACCGCGCCACGGCCGGCGAAACCTGGTTGCGCGATGCTGACGGCCAGCCCAGGGCGAGCATCTTCAGCTTTGCCTACACGCGCGAAGACGTGGATTCCGATGCACCCAGACCGGTCACCTTCCTATGGAATGGCGGGCCGGGCTCGGCGTCGCTGTGGCTGCACATGGGCACGTTTGGACCCCGGCGCGTTGCGGTGCCCAGCGATGCCGCTCATCCGGGGCCACCGCCCTACGCCATCGTCGACGCGACCGAGACCCTGCTCGATGTCACCGACCTGGTATTCGTCGACCCCGTCGGCACCGGATTCTCGCAGGCGCTCGGCGATCACGAGGGCAAGGAATTCTGGGGTCTTACCGAGGATGCGCAGTCCATGGCCGAGTTCATCCGGGCATGGATTACTGAAAACGGCCGCTGGAACGACCCGCGCTATCTGGTGGGCGAGAGTTTCGGCACCACCCGTGCGGCCGCCGTTGCCGATCTGCTCGAAGGTGCTGATTTCAGCATCAGCCTCAACGGCATGGTGTTCGTGTCCCAGGCGCTGGACTACGCCGGCAGCACCCCGTACGTGCGCGACAATATGATTTCCCACGTGACCTACCTGCCAAGCATGGCCGCCGCGGCCTGGTACCACGGCCAGGTCGAGCCGCGTCCGGCCGAGCTCGAGCCGTTTTTGCAACAGGCCCGCGACTTTGCCGTGGACGAACTGCTGCCGGCGCTGTTCAAAGGCAATACGCTGGCCGTTGCCGAACGCGACTCGGTTGCCGGGCGACTTGCCTACTTCACCGGATTGTCGCGCGAATACATCGAGCGAGCCAACCTGCGCGTGCAGGGCTTCCGCTTTGCCAAGCAACTGCTGCGCGACCAGGGCCTGGTGATCGGCCTGCTCGACGCGCGCTATACCCGCGACGATATCGACGACCTGGCTGCCCAACCAGAAGCCGACGCATCGGGCGATGCGATCTCGGCCGCCTACAAGGCAGCGTTGATGACGCACATGCGCGAAACGCTGGAGATCGACTGGGAACGGTTGTACCGGGTGCCGGCGGACCCGGAGTTGAGCCCCAGCTGGAACTGGCGCACCGCGCCGGAAGGCACGCCCTGGGAGCCTGGTTATGTGAATACCGCGCGCCAACTGTCGAATGCCATGCGGACCAATCCGGCGCTCGAGGTGCTGGTCGCATCCGGTTACTACGACCTGGTGACGCCGTTTTTCGACGCCGAGTACACCCTCGGGCGCCATGACATCGACGCTGAGCGAATCCACTACCGCTATTACGACGGCGGCCACATGATGTACGTCAACGAGCCATCGCGAACGCGCTTGCTGGAAGACACGCGGGCGTTCATCGAAAAGACGCTCGGCGGGGAAAAGTTACCGAATTAACGCGCTTGAACATCTCGCAACCCGGGTGCGAAATACATCAACAAATGCAGCCGTTCGGAAATGGCAGGAAGAGACCCATGAGACTCGCAATCGCGTTCGATGTCTACGGCACGCTGATCGATACCCACGGCGTATTCGACGCACTCGAGGAGTTGATCGGCGCTCGGGCCGAGGCGTTTGCGCGAAGCTGGCGCGACAAGCAGCTCGAGTATTCTTTCCGACGCGGCCTGATGCAGCGCTACCAGCCGTTTTCTGTGTGCACCGGGCAGGCCCTCGAATATTGCTGCGACGTATATGACGTCGATCTGGACGCCGGGCAAAAGCAGCGGTTGATGGAAGTCTATCGCCGCTTGCCGGCTTTTGCCGATGTCGGGTCCGCACTGGATACATTGACTCGCGCCGGGCACCGCTTGTTTGCATTCTCCAACGGCACGCGCGAGGCGGTCGACGAATTGCTCGAGCGGGCCGGAATTGCCCATGCCTTCGAAGACGTGGTCAGTTGCGACGAGATCCGCAGCTTCAAGCCTGACCCGGCCGCGTATGCCCATTTCATTCGTCGCGCAGGCGTGTCGGCCGACATGGCCTGGCTGATATCCGGCAACGCCTTCGACATCATTGGCGCTCGCGCGGCCGGCCTGCACGCGGCCTGGGTCCGCCGGCCCGACAATGCCGTGTTCGACCCCTGGGACATCGAGCCCGACTGTACGATCCGCGGCCTGGATGAGCTTGCCGAAGTTCTGGCCTGACCGCCAGCGGTCACTTACAGCAAAATTGCCGAGGCCAGCCCGAGAAATGCGAAAAAACCGATCACGTCGGTCACGGTGGTGACGAACGGGCCCGAGGCCAGCGCCGGGTCGATATTGAGCTTGTCCAGCGCGATCGGTATCAGGATGCCGCCGAGGGCCGCGGCCACCAGCGTCAACAGCATGGCCACGGCCATCACCACGGCCAGCATGGGGACGCCGAACCAGATTCCGGCGATGACCGCCATCAGCAGGCCGAAGCCCAGGCCGTTGATCGCACCGACCGAAATTTCGCGCCAGCTTACGCGCAAGGCATTGCTGGCCGTCAGTTCACGCGTGGCGATGGCGCGCACGGCCACGGTCATGGTCTGGGTGCCGGCGTTGCCGCCCATCGAGGCGACGATCGGCATCAGTATCGCCAGTGCCACCATCTGGTTGATGGTCTCGGCATACAGATCGATCACCAGCGAGGCGGCGATGGCGGTCGCCAGGTTGACCAGCAGCCAGACGGCGCGTCCCTTGGTGGTCTGGAACACGGTGTCGGACAGGCTTGAATCCTCGGCCACACCGGCCAGGCGCAGGATGTCTTCTTCGTGTTCCTCGTCCAGTACTGCCATGGCATCGTCGATGGTGATGACGCCCACCAGCCGACCGTCTTGGTCCACCACCGGCGCCGAGATCAGGTGGTAATGGTTGAACAGATACGCGACCTCGGCTTCTTCTTCGGTGACGCTGATGGGTCGGAAACTGGGCTCTGCAATATCGATCAGCGCGCTGGCGCGCTTCGAGGACAGCAATCGTCCCAGCGCAATATAGGCGACCGGCTTCATCGACGGCGAGACCAGGATGACGTGGTAGAACTGGTCAGGCAACTCCTCTGCGTTTCGGATGAAATCGATGGCCTGGCCGACGGTCCAGTCTTCGGGCAGTGCGACCAGTTCGCGCTGCATCAGTCGGCCGGCCGAATACTCCGGGTACGACAGCGAGCTTTCCACGCCAATGCGGTCGATGGCCTCCATCGAATCCAGCACGCGCGACTGCTGCTCGGCTTCCAGGTCTTCGACCAGGTCGACGACATCGTCGGAATCGAGCTCGCGGATGGCGTCGGCCAGCACGTTCGACGGCAGCGACTCGATCAGCGGCTGGCGGATCGACTCGTCGAGCTCGGACAGAATCTCGCCATCGATCTCGCCGCCCCAGAGTTCGACCAGCGCCTGGCGGTCGGAACTGCTGATCTGTTCGAGCAGATCGGCCACGTCGGCGGCATGCAGCGGTTCGAGAAGGTGGCTGACCTGCTCGACGTCCTGCGCTTCCATGGCCTCCAGGACGGCCTCGATGCGCGCGCTGTCGAGAACCTCGTCGCCGCCGGAGGGCGGGTCTTCAATCGCGGCGTTTTGTTCCATCTGAATCTCCCATTGGGCTTATAACTGCCCGGATTGCGATCATTGCATTCGGGGCATTATCCCGGTATTCGGTCAGCGCGCCAAGCCGGCGCCGGCAAAATCGAACCAAGCGCCATAGCATCGATGCCCGTCGTTTGCGGCTTGTTCATACTATTGGACTGGATTGCCGAAGATGGCCGGCACGAGCCTGGACCCCGGCACCCGCAAAGTCGTAAAACCTGGCTAGCGATGATTAGGAAGTGCCGAAACAGCGATCATCATTTGCATTGCGCTGCTGCAGTCAACAGGCGTTATTGCTGCGTCGAACCCCGGCCTTCAGGCGTCTGGTCGGGTTCGGCTGCGTGAACTTCATGGTCGGTATAGGTCACGCGCTGCGTGGATTCGATTTTCTTGAACAGGGCCCGGGCCTTGAGCGAAACATTCATCTCGGTTGGAACCAGCAGGCCGGGGTCCTCGATCATTGCGAAGCGCATGTCCATTTCGAATCGATCGACCTTGCCGATCAGGCCCGGCTTGAACGATTTTTCGTTGAAAACCGAGATGCCGTCGATGTACGGGCCCACGTTTGATCGGGTTTTGACCCGAACGTGCATGGACATGTGCTCGGCCATGTCGGCCGCCGGCCCCTTGACCATTGCGCCGGCGCCGTGGGGCAGGCTGAAGATCCTGTGCTCATCGTCGTCCGATCGCGGGTCCGGCGGCAGCAGGCTGGCACCGGTGATGTCGAAGTTGCCGAACAAGATCTGGACCGACGCGCCGTCTTCCTCTTCGCGGCCATCGTCGGCGGCGGCCGCGCGCTGGGCTGCAAGCTGTTCCTGCCGTTCTTTTCGATAGGCGGCCCGCTCCAAATCGCTGGCCGCCTGGCCGTTGATGGCGACCAGTTCGAGTCGATCTTCGGGCGCTTTGCGCGTGTCTACGTGCAGGACGCGCACTTCGGAATCGGCGCCGTCGCCGGAGGCCACGGTCTGGCGGAAGACGACCTTGTGCGGCGACTGCCCGATCATCATCGTCCGGGCGTTTTCAATCGCCTGTTCGAGCATTTCAAGCGGGTGGGGTTCGGAGTGGTCAGGCGAAGTTGCCGGAATTTCGTCTGCACTCGCCGCCGACACGATCAGCCATGCCGCAAGCGCTCCGGCAGCAACAAGCCATGCCGCGGCCGGCACGCCGGCGCGACGCGGATTTGCCCGGCGGGTCATGAATCCAGTTCGAACGTCACACCGGCGTGCGCGCCCAGGCGTTCGACGAGTTTGCCGTTCAGCGCTGTGGCCGGCGTCCAGAAGCCGCCTGTGACAGCGTCATCGCCGTGGCTTTGAATATCCTTTGCCAGGCATACGGCCGCCTCGCCGATCATCTTCGAGGTTGAGCCATAGCCGGGGTCGCGGTCGCCCTTGACCCGGGCGCGCAGCGTCTGGCCCTCGGATGTGCGGCCCTCGATAATGATGTTGAAGAAGCCGGCTTCGCGCGCCTGGGGCGACGGGCCTTCGCCGGGCTTGGGCAACACCATCTTCTGCAGCAGGGCCCGGGTTGGGCCCATGGCCGCGCCCAGCGCGAACGCGCCCATGCCAAGCGAGGCCAGCGTGGCCTTGGCACGCCCGCCGAAGCCCTTGCCGGTGAGCACGGCCTCGTCGTAGCGAAAGCCCTTGCCGTAGGCAAAGTTCTGCAGCGCGTTGGCCCGGTGGACCACGCGCGTGTTGATCGCGGCCATGATGAACGGCGCCATCCAGCTGCCGATGGCGGCATCGAACTTCGGGCCGTTGACGGAGGGCTGGCGCGGCCCCTTGCGCGCGTCCGGCGGACACAGCGCGAACGGGTTCTTGAGTACTTTCGCGGTTTCCGGATCCCGCCGCGATTGTTCGACGATATTGAGCATGCTGGCGAAAGTGCCGCCGCTCAAACCGCCTTTGGCCGCCTTGACCCGAAGCCGGACCCGTTCGAGCGGCTTGCCGAAACGTTCGTGGGCCGCCTGTTGCAGAAACCAGACGCCGAGGTCGGATGGGATTGAATCGAAGCCGCAGCAGTGGACGATGCGCGCAGCGCTTTTTTTGGCGGCCGCGGCGTGCTGATCGATCATTTTGCGCATCCACGGCACTTCGCCGGAAAGGTCGCAGTAGTCGCTGCCGTGCTGGCAGCAGGCCGCGACCAGGTCCGAGCCATGCAGTGCGTAGGGCCCGACCGTGGTGCAGACGACGCGGGTTTTTTGCACCATCGAATCCAGCGACGCGCGGTCGTGGCTGTCGGCAATGATGATCGGCAGTTCCGAGGCCTTGTCGCCCAGGCCGTTGCGAATCTGCTCGAGCTTTTCGCGGCTGCGCCCGGCCAGCGCCCAGCGCAGTTCGCCGCTGACGCCGTGGCGGGCCAGCAGGTGTTCGGCAACCAGCCGGCCGGTAAAGCCGGTGGCGCCCATCAGGATGACGTCATATTCGCGTTCGGACATGGTTTGAACCCTGGCGGAAAATATTGATGCCGAAGATAGCATGCCGGCCTGATGCCGGCGCCGTCGCCGGACCCGGCTTGTCAGTCGACCGTGTCGAGCCCGACATCGAAGTTGCCGGCCGAATGCGTGATGGCGCCGATCGAGATCACGTCGACGCCGGTTGCGGCGATATCGCGCACTGTCGCAAGGTCGACCCCGCCGGAGGCCTCCAGGGTCATGCCGCGGCCGCCGGCACGCTCGACCGCTGCGGCCAGGTCGGCGAGTGAAAAATTGTCCAGCAAAATGCTTTCGGCGCCGGCATCGATGGCCTCCTGGAGCTGGTCCAGGCGGTCGATTTCGACTGCGATCCGGGTCATGTGGCCGGCCACCCGGCGCGCGCTTGCGATGGCCGCGGCGATGCCGCCGCAGACGGCGACGTGGTTGTCCTTGATCAGGATTGCGTCGTCGAGGCCGAAGCGGTGCGGCGAGCCGCCGCCGGCCATGACCGCGGCCAATTCCAGCGCGCGCAGCCCGGGCGTGGTCTTGCGCGTGTGGGCGATGCGCGCCTTGCTGCCGGCCACGGCGTCGACGTAGGCGCGCGTTGCCGTGGCAATGCCGCTGAGCCGACCGAGAAAATTCAGCGCCGTGCGTTCGGCGGTCAGGATCGAGCGGGCCGGCCCGGACAGTTCGGCCATGACCTGGCCGCCGGTGACCCGGTCGCCGTCGTCGAGCCGCCAGTTCAGTTTGATTCTTGAATCGACCTGGCCGAAAGTTTCCGTCGCCGCGGCAATGCCTGCGACGACGCCGGCAACCCGGCTTTGGATGACGAATCGGGCTTCGGTCTGCGATGGAATCGTGGCCTTGCTGGTGATATCGCCGCGGCCGCCCAGGTCTTCGGCCAGTGCGCGTTCAACGGCCTGGCCGACGAGATGCTGCGGAATGCTGAAATGGCTCATGTGACGTGGCTCATGCGGTTTGCGGGTCCAGATGGCGTGCCCGTCCGACGGTTGTGCCGGGATCTTGCTGCAACAGCGTATGTGCAGCGTCTGGCCGGGTCTGCGGGAAGTCCAGTCGAAAATGCGCGCCGCGGCTCTCCTCGCGCTGCAGCGCACTGGCAGCGATCAGGCGTGCTGCCACCAGCGCATCGGCCGCGCCATGCCGGTGCTGCAGCCGGTCGATCTCGGCCAGCAGCAGCGCCAGGCCGGCCGCGTCGCGTTCGACGCCGGCGTGTTTCGACATCGCCGCCCTCAGCGCCGGCATGGCGGCTTCAGGCAGTGCGACAGAGGTGCATCGGTGGGTCGACCGTGGCGCGGTTGTTGCGTTGCCGGCCGTCGAATCCTGGCTCGTAGCGGTGATGCCGGCACCGGCCTGTTCGGCCATGACCAGGGCCTCGAGCAGCGAGTTCGAGGCCAGCCGATTGGCGCCGTGAACGCCGGTACAGGCCACCTCGCCAATCGCGAACAGGCCGCCGATACACGTGCTTCCATCCAGTTTTGCGGCAATCCCGCCCATGTGGTAGTGCACCGCCGGGGCAATCGGAATGCGCTCGGCGCGCGGGTCGATTCCGGCGCTTCTGCAGGCTTTGAAAACAGCCGGGAAGCGCTGCGGAAACTCATTTCCGATGGCCGCCCGGGTGTCCAGAAAAGCCCCGGCTCCTGCCTGAATCTGGCGATGTACGGCGCGCGCGACGATGTCGCGCGGTGCAAGCTCGGCGTCGGCGTGGACGGCGGGCATAAAGCGTCGGCCGGCGCGGTCGACCAGGATAGCGCCTTCGCCACGCAAGGCCTCGGTTGCCAGCGGCGCCGGGGCGCGACCGGTGTCGATGGCGGTGGGGTGGAACTGAACGAACTCGGCATCCTGGATCCGTGCGCCCATTTGCCAGGCCCAGGCCAGGGCGTGGCCCTGGTTGCCGGGCGGATTGGTGCTGACCGCATAAAGCCCGCCGAGACCGCCGGTGGCCAGCACCACGGCGCGCGCATCGATGTCGTGCAGCCGGCCGTGGCGGTCGCGACCGATGGCGCCGTTGCAACGCCCGTGCGCGTCCTGCAGCAGCCCGGCCCCGAACCAGCCTTCGCGGATTTCGATATGGCTGGCGCGCCGCGCGGCTGTGATCAGGCCCTGGACAATGGCCTGCCCGGCCTGGTCGCCGTTGACGCGCGCCACGCGCGCCCGGCCGTGCGCGGCTTCGCGCGACAGCACCCAGTTTCCATGCCTGTCGTGTTCGAATGCAACGCCCAGCGCCTCGAGCGCGCGCACCTGGGCCGGCGCGGCTTCGGTCATTTCGCGGGCCACTTCGGCATCGACCAGACCGGCGCCGGCCGCGATGGTATCGGCCGCGTGCTGTTCGGCCGAATCGTCGGGCCCGAGTGCCGCGGCGATGCCGCCCTGGGCCCAGGCCGACGACGATTGGCCACCGGCCGAAGCACCGGCCAGCACGATGACCGGCAGCGGCTTGAGCTTGATCGCCGCCCAAAGCCCGGCAATGCCGGAACCGACGACGACAACCGGCCGCGAGCGCACGATCGTCAGACCTGGACGTATTCGGCGGCCGTGATCGGCCTGGCGGTATCGAAGGCCGGTGGCGTGGCCTGTTTGGGCAGGTCCAGCATGGCCTGCAGCGAGGCCCGGGCGCGCGCGGCGATCTGCGGGTCGACCTGAACCTCGAACTGCAGCTGGCGCAGCGCCGCATAGATGCCGGCGAGTGAAATCCGCTTCATGTGCGGGCACAGGTTGCAGGGCCGGATAAAGCGGGTGCCCGGGTTGTCGACCGAAACGTTGTCGCTCATCGAGCACTCGGTGATCAGAATGGCGGTTTTCGGTGCATGGTCCTTGACGAAGGCCGCCATGGCGCCGGTGGAGCCGGCGAAATCAGCCGCCTTGAGCACCTCCGGCGGGCACTCGGGATGGGTGATGATCATCGCCTCGGGGTGCTCGGCGCGCAGTTGTTCGATCTCCTCGGCGGTGAAGCGTTCGTGGACTTCGCAGGCGCCCTTCCAGGTCAGGATGCGGATGCCGGTCTGGCTGGCGACGTTCTTGGCCAGGTACTCGTCGGGAATCATGATGACCGTGTCGCTGTTCCACTGCGCGGCCATGGCTTCGACCACCTGGACCGCATTCGACGAAGTGCAGCAAATGTCGGACTCGGCCTTGACCTCGGCCGAGGTGTTGACATAGGTGACGATCGGGTAGTCCGGATAGGCCTGCTTGATCCGGCGCACGTCGGCGCCGGTAATCGAGGCGGCCAGCGAACAGCCGGCGCGCAGGTCCGGGATCAGCACGGTCTTTTGCGGCGACAGGATCTTGGCCGTCTCGGCCATGAAGTGCACACCGGCCTGGACGATGATGTCGGCGTCGGCCTCGGCGGCCAGCTGGGCCAGCTTCAGGGAATCGCCGACGGCATCGCCGACACAGTGAAAGATCTCTGGCGTCATGTAGTTATGCGCCAGGATCACCGCGTTGCGCTCGACCTTGAGTCGGTTGATCGCATCGATCAGCGGCGCGTGCAGCGGCCACTCGACCTGCGGCACGACATCGGCCACGCGCTCGTACAGATGATCGGTGCGCGCGCGCACGTTCCGGTCGAAACGAAGCTGATCGGCGGCCGGCCAGTCACGCCCGGCGGTTGGTTGCGTATTTGGATTCATGTATATCGTCGTTCAAGGTAAAAGAAGCCTGGAGTGGCAAGTTGCCAACATTTTGCGCAGCACTTTCCCGTCATTCTATATCGGGACCGACGAACGAGGATTCAAATCTGCGATCCACTGCTTCGAGCTGCGCTGTGGCGGAGTCGGTCATGCCGGCGTGCCCGGAAAGTGCCAGGCAAACCAATTCAATTCCTGCAGCGGCCTTGGCTCGATGGACTGCCTCGTTGGCTTTTTTGATCAGTTGATCGGAGGTTTGTGTGCGCGGCGTTTGCGAGCCCGCCCAGATGCTGACGCTACCGGACCAGGTCTCGTTGCCAAGTTGAATCCGCATGTCGGAGACATTTTCCCGATCTGCTCGGCGAGCTTCAGTGCGCCGGCCGGGACGGTCAGACTTTCGCGACCGAGCGTGGCCGGAACGTACTCGTGCTTGCCCAGCGACCAGTGCATGTGCGGGCTTGCGCCTGGCTGCAAACGACCCGGATGCGGTCCTGGCGACACCGCAACTGGAGCGCGTCGGGCGAACAGGAATTAATGCAAGACTGTCTAATTTATGTTAGTCTAATTTATCAGAAAAATCTGCAGAGTTGGCGGATTTGAGTAACCGTTAAGCATTTAAAAATAGCTTGAGCGAGTGGGCGCTTTGCAGCGAACATCGCGCACAGTTTCATTCGAAAAATATGCCCAATGCAGCGCTTTCGCAACCGGTCAGCGCTCGGTCCGGCAAACTCCTTGCAGACAATGTGCATCACAATCTTTTTTTTTCAACACGAGGAGAAGAATATGAGATATGCAAAGACAAAATACGCAAGTGCAATCGTTGCAGTCTGCCTCGCTACATCATCGGTTTATGCCCAGGAAGACCCAGCCAAACAGCCCGACGATTCGTGGATCAGCCTCACTGGTACTGTGACGTCGGTCGACGACGATAGCTTCAAACTTGATTATGGCAAAGGTCTGATCACCGTGGAAATGGATGATTGGGACAATTTCGGCGAAGCCTATGCTTTGATCGATGGTGATCAGGTCACGGTATATGGAGAAGTCGACAAGGATCTGTACGAGAGTGCAAAAATCGAAGCCGATAGCGTGTATCTCAAGGATCTGAATACGTTCTTCTACGCCAGCGATGCCGATGAAGAGGAATACGGCGAGTGGGTACTCGATGTGGATGCCGATCTTGGGGATCTCACCTACATCGGCACCGTCAAATCGGTCAATGAGGTGATGAACACGTTCACCATCGATACCGGCACGACCAAAATGACGGTCGATACCAGTGGCTTGCTCTACGATCCGTTGGATGACGAAGGCTTTCAGCAGATCGAGGTAGGCGATCGCGTCAGCGTCGATGCCGAGATCGATCGGGATTTCATCGGCGACCATGAACTTCTGGCCGAAAGCATCGTGACGATTTCGGAATAATACCGTGTTGATGGAAATCGATCGATTTCCATTTCCGGACAATCGACCAACGCAAAGGGCCTGCGGTTCGCAGGCCCTTTTCCATGAAGCGCCGGAAGATCCCGCTTCCGGAACGCCCGCAGCCGGCGTTGTTCAGTCGTCGAAGACGTTGCCGTACAGGCCGCTTTCGGTGCGGAACACGTTGCCATGGATGTAACGGTAGTGCCGGTCCAGCGATTTGATCCGTTGCATGTCTTCGGCGTTCAGTTCGATGTTTGCGCTGTCGAGGTTCTGGCGGATGCGCTCGGGGTTGGTGGACTTTGGAATCACGGCGGTGTCGCGGGCCACGGCCCAGGCGATTAATATTTGCGCCGGTCTGGCGTCGTGGCGGTCGGCAATTTCGTTGATGACGTCGTTTTCCAGCAACGAGGGTTCATCGTCGGCCTTCATCGTATCCGGACGGTCGCCGCTGCCCAGCGGCGAATAGGCGGTAACCAGGATTTTATGCCGGCGGCAGTATTCCAGCAGTTCGCCCTGCTGCAGGTATGGGTGCAGCTCGACCTGGTTCATTTCCGGAATTTCATCACTTTTAGCTGCAAGATCGCCGAGCTTGGCGATGCTGAAGTTTGAAACACCGGCGTGGCGCGTCAGCCCCTGGTCGCGTGTCGACAGCATGGCCGACCAGGTTTCGTCGATCGGCGCCTGCTCGGGCGTCAGGTAATCCGATTCGCTTTCGGGAAAGCCCTCCAGCCCGGACCGGAATGCGACCGGCCAGTGCATCAGGTACAGGTCCAGGTAGTCGAGCTTCAGGTCCGATAGCGTTTTTTTCAAAGCCGGTTCAACGTCTTCGGCCTTGTGCGCGTTGTTCCACAGCTTGGAGGTGATGAACACGTCCTCGCGCCGGATCCGGCCGCCTGCAAAAACCTTCGCCAGCGCTTCGCCGATTTCGGCCTCGTTGCGATAGATCGCGGCGCAGTCGATATGCCGGTAGCCGGCGGCCAGCGCATTTTCCAAGGCCTGTCCGACCTCCCCGGGCTCCGATTTCCAGGTGCCCAGCCCGATTGCATCGATGCTGTCGCCGTTTCTGAACTGCAGTTTCTTCATGGCTCGCTCCTGAATGAATTCGAATTTTATTCTAACCTGCCACCAGGACAGCCGATTCCTGGTCTGCCGGCAGCATCGATGGACTTGGCTCGGAGGCCGCGTATATACTCGAGGCCTGTCTGGAATCAAGGTCTCAACATGGCCCGACCACAACAGCAGGAAGAATGGACCAGTCGAATGGCCATCATCATCGCCGCGGTTTCGATGGCGGTTGGCACCGGCAACATCTGGCGCTTTCCGCGTGTGGCCGCCGAATGGGGCGGCGGCGCGTTCCTGATCGCTGTGACCGTGGCCCTGCTGATCTGGGCCGTGCCGCTGTTGATGTGCGAGTTCCTGATGGGCTCGCGCGCCCGGCTTGGCAACATCGGCGCGTTCCGCGATTTCATGGGCCGCAAGTACACCTGGGCCGGCGGCTTCATGGTCGCGGTCACGCTGGGCATCATGTTCTATTACTCGGTGGTTGCCGGCTGGTGCATCCGCTATTTCGTGGTCGCCGCCACCGGTGGTCTGGTGCCGGACCGCGAGATCGCCGGCGGCGCGACCTTCGGCCAGCAGAACTGGGAAGCGTTCATCGCCAACCCGGTAGAGACCATCGGCTACCACGCCGTGGCCGTGATCTTCACCACCGCGGTGGTTTACCAGGGCATCAAGGGCGGGCTGGAGCGCGTGCTCAAGGTGTTCCTGGTCGCGCTGCTGGTCATCCTCGTGGTGCTTGCGGCCCGGGCCGTGATGCTGCCCGGTTCGGCCGCGGGCCTGCGATTTCTGTTCGTGCCGGAGTGGTCGCTGCTGCTCGAGGCCCGGGTCTGGCTGGAAGCGTTCACGCAGGTTGCCTGGTCCACCGGCGCTGGTTGGGGGTTGTTGATGATCTACGCCGTCTATGCCCGCCAAAATGAAGACATCGCGGTCAACTCCGGCATCATCGCTTTTTCCGACGTGCTGGTCGGCTTCTTTGCCGCAGCCCTGGTGCTGGGCACGCTGTTCGCCGTGGCACCGACGCCGGAATTCGCCGAAGAAGCATTGAGTTCGGGCAATTACGGCTTGACCTTTATCTACATCGTCGACCTGATCGCCACCATGCCGGGCGCCTGGATCATCTCGCCGCTGTTCTTCCTGGCCCTGGCATTGGCCGGCGTGTCGTCGTTCATCGCCATGTTCGAGCTGGGCACGACCAACCTGATGAACTTCGGCTTCCATCGACGCAATGCCGCGATCGCGGTCGGGATCGTCGCGTTCCTGTTCGGCATTCCGTCGGCACTGTCGATCGACTTCCTCGGCAACCAGGACTGGGTCTGGGGCGTCGGACTGTTGATCAGCGGCCTGTTGACGGCGCTGGCGATTCTGAAATACGGCGTCAACCGGGCGCGCGCCGAGATCAACGAAACCAGCGACCTGCATGTCGGGCAATGGTGGACGGTCTTCATCCGGCTGATCCCGGTGGTGTTCCTGGTGCTGTTTTCGTGGTGGATTTATCAATCCGTGCGCGACAACCCCAAGACCTGGTGGAACCCGCTGGAAACCTACAGCACCGGCACCATGGTGGTGCAGTGGGGCCTGGTTCTGCTGCTGGTGCTGGCGCTCAACAAATTTTTCAGCGAACGGGTCAAGGACGGCCCGATGACCCGGCGACACGATGACCTGGAGCAATCGTAATGGACGCTGAACTCATCTTCTGGCTCTGCCTGTTCGTCGGCGGCTACTCGCTGGTGGTCGGCGCGCTGCTGCGCATTGCGCTCAAGAACAAGGGCCTCTGACCGGGCTGCCGCGCACGAATGTCGGCCGCAGCTGCGGTTCCGGTTTTCGTCGCACCGCAAACCGACCCCGGTTCAGCCGCCCCAACCGGATCGTCCCGGCGTACCCATGACGCTTCACCCCAATAATCAGGCCTAATCGGCCAGCAGCGTCGCTGCGATACTGGAAATTTCTAAAGTATTCAGCCGCATGGGTCCAGACGCCGGGGCTTTGCGCGAAAGGAACAAATGCTCGAACTGGAAGTGGAATTCACTGTGAGCCCTGGATTTTGCAGCATATCTCCGGTAGGCAGGGGTAGAATATCTCGGGAAATCAGGCGTGTAGAAGATCGGATGGCAGTTTTGCGGAACAGAAACGCGTTTGGCCTTTTTACTCGCCAAAAAATCATATCACCATAGATTACATGGTTATGCAAAATGAGACGCGACACGCGTGTGGATGATTAGCGATGGGAAGATATACGAAGGTGAAGCAGAAAATCCTGTCGGGGAGCGCGGATACGAATATTGAGTTCTCGCATCTCTGCCAGCTTCTGGCTCGCCTCGACTTCGAAGAGCGGGTTAAAGGAAGCCGTCACATATTCACGCGGGATGGGATGGAAGAGATACTGAACCTGCAGCCCAGGGGTGGCAAAGCCAAGCCGTATCAGGTGAAACAGGTCCGGAACATTTTGGTCAAGTACCAGTTAGGAGAGACTGATGTCGATTAAGTACGAGTTGATTATCTACTGGAGCGATGAGGACGAATCCTTCGTCGTCGAGGTCCCGGAGCTTCCGGGCTGCCTGGCCGACGGGAAAACCTACGAGCAGGCTGTAGCAAACGCACAGCAGGTTATTGAGGAATGGATCGAAACGGCGAGAGCGCTCGGTCGACCGATCCCGGAGCCAAGAGGTCGGCTGCTATATGCATAACAAAGCCATCCAGACGACGCTCGTGTCTCGCGCGGCTGATGGTCAGCGTTCTCCTGCGTAACCTTAAAAAACGCGATTCCGACGCCTTTGCTTCGCATGGATGCAAAGAAGCAAGTTGAGCTACGATACCTCAACGCCGTTCGTTGCGGTATCGACGACTTCCCGCGGGGTACCGTGATCGAGACCGAAAGCCCAGACTTCCTGATCGAGTCCCCGGAATGCACCATCGGCGTGGAGATCACTCGCATCTTCAGCCCCGCCGAGCCCAATTCACCGCAGCCACAATCTCAAGATAACGAACGTGACTTGATTGCTGAACGTGCCAAGGCAATCGCCGTCGATCAATCACTTCCGCCGGTGATGGTCGACATCTACTTTGATTCCCGTAAATTGTTGAGGAAACGAGACCGTGACGCTATTGGCAAAGCCCTTGTGGATATTGTTGCGGCTAACATGCCTGCATTTGGTGACGACCGATCCATAGAGAACCGACACGCAGCAGACCCCCGGTTCCCGACTCAAGTCGCGGCTATGCATATCTGGCGATTCAAACCGCTTACATCTCATCTATGGCAAACGGGAAATGGCGGGATTGTCAACGAGAACTTTTCGCCATATCTACAGTGGCGGATCAACTGCAAGAACGGCAAGGTGTCTATGTATCGCAGAAAGTGTGATGCTTGCTGGCTTGTGATTGTTGCCGACTGGCGCGGCCCATCAGCTTTCTTCACAATATCGGAGAAGATGTCCGGAAACGCGTACACTGCGGCATTTGATCGGGTGTACTTCGTGGAACGCTATTCGGATCGCGTTGTTATGCTCAACACGACGGCAGATGCCGGATAACAGGGTCAGTGGCGCGGCCTTCCTGTCGTCGACCGCATACCGGCACGTTATCCGATTGACACCTGTAACATGCCGAGAACCTCTGCGAATCAATTCTTGCTTGATGCAAAGGAAAGCCGATGGGTCAGGTCTTGTTCCATGCATGGAACAAGACCTGATACTCTTCCAGCTCCGGCCACCTTGCCACGATAATGCTTGCGGCGCTACCAGGTCATGTACCTGTGGCGCTGCGGACCGCTCGGGTCTGGCGCCAACTAATTCTGCATTGGAATTTCGTCATCCCACCGGAAGCCGATTCCGCCGGCCTGCCATACGCCCGCGCCCAATGGGCTGGGGCTACGGATATCGAGGTGCTGTGGCAATCCATGGTGGGGTCTGAAGTCGTCGACGCCGCGAACGGTGCTGCGATGCATGATACGCAGGCCCTGCTGCTTGGCCGGCAGGTGTGCCTTGGGAGAAGCCCGATGCGCTACGGCCAGGTTGTCGATGAAGATGCAGTCGTGCGCCCGGTATTCGTAGGCGATCGCGTAGCCGTTGTCCAGGCCGGCATCGAGAATGTCGTTGTATTCGTGGCACAGATGCTTCAATTCTTCGGCATTCAACAGCCGAAAGCCGTCACCGTCTCGCAGCTTCTCGATCACGGCGCCCGTCATGCCCAGGTGCAGCCAGATGCCCCCGCGCCCGGAGACGGGATGCTCGTGGACTGCGGGATGAACGACGCCCGATGTGGAGTTCACCGACGCAAGACGACGCCAGAATTGCTGCCGCGCCTCCGGCAGTGCATTGTAAGCGGCGCCCTGGTGGGCGAAATACGTGCCTCCGCCTTTTTCGGCCGGCCGGACGATGTGGTAGCCGGCGTGTGAGAAGGTATCCGTGTTGAAGCTGCCGTCGTTGTGCCATTGCGGGCCCACGCGGGGAATGCCATGCCGGGGATCGTTCGACAGGCGAAAAATATGCTGGTTGCCGCCGGGCGTCGCCGGATGCACGCCGTGCGTGCTGTGCAACTCCCTGCCGCCCCACCAGGCGCTGGCTCGAAGAAAGTCATCAGGCGATATCTGATTGTCGTTCTTAAAGACGAGGAAGCCGCGCCGGGCCATCTCGTGCTCGAGCGCTGCCACGACCTCTGCGGGCGGGGGATGCTCGGCTGACAGATCGATGCCGTGCACTTCGGCGCCGATCGGGTCGAGCGCATCGATCTTGCCGCCAAATCGTTCGATGGTACCGATGCGTGATGGATCGAGGGGTGGAATCTTCGGTGATTCGATTGCCGAAGAATTTGTATTGTCAGTCATCCCTCGAGGATAACGCACTGAGAATGAGAGCGAAACTCACAAGCCGGCCGGGCGCATAGACGCGAGCAGCTTCCTCGGCGTCAACGCGCTGCGGCTTACCGGCTCAACGTGAAGCACAGCGAGGAGGCGTGATCGGCCAGCCGAGGGTGCAGCCCGATCCATGATCCGTTCGGGGTTTGACGCTGGCTTGTCTTCGTGTACCTGCGTCGCCCCGGTCCTGGATGCCCTGCCAGCACCTCGTAGCGAACGGGTGGTGAACAACCTGAGCTTAGGCCAGGAATCGGCTGCGCATAAGCTGGCCTCGGCAACTCATCCGGAGCAGGCCTCCGTTTCACGCCCGGCAGCGCTTTCCAGCCACAGCAACCGCTCGATTGCCATGCTGTGATCCATTATCTCGCCTTCCCAAAGCGGAATTGCCGTGTCGGGATTGATTCACAGGCCGTTGTTTCGATTCTGGCGTGCCAGCGCAATGACGTTTCCGCCGAAACGTGTTTGCGGTGCATCGGGAATGTTGCATCCGGCAGGATCAGTGAATGTCGGGACGCCCTTTTCCGCCATTCGAACAACATAGCCGCCTTCGTGGACCAGGCGGTGATGGTGCCGGCACAGCCGCACGAGGTTGTCCCTTGTCGTTTCGCCGTCGTCTGCCCAGTGTCGGACATGATGCGTATCGACGTGCTTGTGGGCGCTGCAGCCGGGGAATCGGCAGCCGTGGTCCCGTCGCGGCAGCGCCCGCGGGCCAGCCGTTCTTGTCGATGGTTTTTTTCAGTCAGGCTTGCGCGGCGGCAGCGGGATGAACGGCGAAGTGCTGCGCTGGTACTCGCGGTAGGCTTCGCCGCGCGACTGCAGGGATTGTTTCTCGGTGTACGGGATGCCGCTGACCCGGTACAGGAACAGCAGCATGACCACCGGGCCGATCCAGGTGACCCACCAGTAGGGTGCGCCGACGGCGACCAGCGGGTAGGCGAACCAGTGCAGCCATTCAAAGAAGTAGTTCGGGTGGCGCGAGTATTGCCACAACCCCAGCTTGCAGACCTTGCCGCGGTTTTCCGGGTTGGCCCTGAATGCGGCCAGTTGCCGATCGGCCACCGACTCGCCGGCCAGCGAGACCAGCCAGAAGCCGACTCCGGCGATGACCCAGCCATCGAGCGCCGAACTCGGATCGTTGGCCACCACCCAGGCCGGCAGCGCAAACAGCCAGGCGATCAATGCCTGGGCCATGAAGAACCAGAACAGCCAGAAATTGGCCTTGTCGCCCCAGTGTTCGCGCATGGACTGGTAGCGGCCGTCCTCGGTCTGGTGGCTGCTCAAGCGCTGCCACAGATGAAGCGCCAGCCGTGACGACCAGGTGCCGGTGATCAAAACCACCAGCACCCGCTTTTCGGCACTGCCGTCGCCGGCCAGCGCGTAGACAAGCGCCAGCACACCAATCAGTGCAGCCCAGGCAAAGTCGACCCAGTCGGCGCGGCCGGACTTTCGCTGCCATCGCCACAGCCCGCCCATCAACAGCATGCAAAACAACAGATTGGCGATCAGAACCATTCCTGCATGATAAGCGCGCGCAGTGACGACAGTGACGGTGCCGTGACCCCCGGGCGGGTACACCCGCCTTGTTCAATGCCGAAAGCGAGTTGCAGATACAAAATCGTGCACGCATCCCGGAAACGCCGGCATTCCGGGCAGTGCTAAGGCCCCTGGCGCCTGAAATCCAGGCCATAAGGCCGGATAAGCGGTTAGACTCGAAACCGCCGACAAGAATAACGACAGGAACATCCGGAATGTTGAATCGATCTCTTCGCTGCATCGTCGCGCTGGCGAGTACTGCTCTGGCGGCCTGCGCCGCGGTGCCTCAGGCGGCGCCGTCGGCGACTGACTCCAGCGCATCTCCCGTCCGCGCCAGCCTGCAGGTTAATCACTCGCTGCCGATGATTTCCGATAGCAGCGACGAGATGTTCTCCGGTCGCGTGGACCTGGGCACGCGCCAGGGCCTGATCGATTACGGCGTCCGTTATCGGATTCGCCAGGGCAGCCTGTTCCAGATCATCCGCGAGGGCAAGGGCGACCTGGACGCGGCGCAGAACGAGGTCGTTTTGCAGACCATGGAGCAGACGCTCGGGTCCACGCTGCCGCTGCCGCTGGGCACGCCGCTGAAGCTGGCGCTGACAAGCCGCGAGCAATCCCGGATGGGCATGGACGGCCAGCGCCAGTCGCAATCGACCGACGCCGAATTGCAGTGGTCTGCCGGAGTTGTCGATCTGCAGGTGCAGTGGTCGCGTGCCCAGGCGCGGTCAACCGCGACCGGCGGCGTGGATTGCGAGTGGCGCGCCGACCTGCAAATGCCGGCCGGATTCATCCCCGGCGCGACCGGCTCGGTGTTCGAACTATCCGGCCAGCGCTGCCGTGGGCGGATGCCGGAGCACGGCTTGAGCGACCTGGGGCTGACGCGCTGGATGGCGGCCTGGCGCTGGGGCGCGGAACACGACAGCGCCTTGCGCCTGGTGCGCAGCGTGCCGGCCGCAGCTGCGGAAACGGGCAATGTACTGACGCCGGATTACGAGCTGGGGCTCAGCCACGAGCACCAGCTTGCCGGCGGCTGGCAGGCCCGGGCCGATGTTTCGGTGCTGCGCGCCGAACCGGTCGAGCACGCGTTCGTCGCCTCATCGCGGGCCTCGGTAAGCGACTGGTCCGCGAAGCTGGCGCTGGAACGCCAGCTGGATTTGCTGGCCGTGACCGCAGGCTGGGCGCACGCGGCCGAGCGCCTGTGGTTTGCCACGGCCGCCTCGGCGGTCGCCAACGACCGGTTTTCGCTCGCACTTGACTTCGGGGCCTGGATGGCCAGCCTGTGGCCGAGCATGCAAACCGCCATGGATGTCTCGTGGGACTGGCGCGAGACGCGCCAGGGGCAAAGCGACAACAAGCTCAGCTGGAACCTGCTGATCGGCTGGTGATGTCTTAGCTGGCCGGCATTTCCTTGCCGCTTTCGGGCTGAAAGCTCCAGCGATCGCCGCGCGCCTGTTTCCACTCTTCGCCCAGCAGCCTGTCGGAAAGTTCTTTTTCGGCCACCAGTGCATCGGGCTCGAGAAATTGGTAGATTTCGGCAAAGCTGCGCACGTGCAGGTCGTCGATGCGGCGGAATACATGGTGGGGCTGGACGTCGGCCGGGCGCCTGAGGCCCATCGCGGCGAGCATTTCCAGCAGCGCGTGGATCGAGGCCTGGTGATAGCGAAATACGCGCTCGGCCTTGGTCGGCACGTGCAGGCCCTTGACCAGGGCCGGGTTTTGCGTGGTAATCCCGGTCGGGCAGTGGTTGGTGTTGCAGCGCAGCGCCTGGATGCAGCCGAGCGCAAACATCATGCCGCGTGCGGCGTTGCAGGTGTCGGCGCCCAGCGCGAAGGCGCGGATCATGTGGAAGGCCGTCAAAATCTTGCCGCTGTAGATGATGCGGACCTGGTCGCGAAGGCCGGCCCCGACCAGCGCGTTGTGGACCAGCACCAGGCCGTCGCGGCCGGGCATGCCGAGCGAATTCGAAAACTCCAGCGGCGCCGCGCCGGTACCGCCCTCGCCGCCGTCGACGGTGATGAAATCCGGTCCGCTTCCGACTTCGAGCATGGCCTTGCAGATCGCCAGAAAATCACTGCGCCTGCCTACGCACAGCTTGATGCCGACCGGCTTGCCGCCCGACAGTTCTCTCAGGCGGCAGATGAATTCGATCATCTCGATCGGCGTCGTGAAAGCCGAGTGCCAGGGCGGCGACATGGCCGATTCGTATTCCGGGAGCCCGCGCGCACGGGCGATTTCGGGCGTCACCTTGGCGGCTGGCAAAATGCCGCCGTGACCGGGCTTGGCGCCCTGGGACAGCTTGAGCTCGATCATCCGGACCGGATCACGGGTGGCCGTTTCGGCGAACAGCTGCGGGTCGAAAGAACCATCCTTCTGCCGGCAGCCAAAATAGCCGGTGCCGACCTGCCAGACCAGGTCACCGCCGGGTTCCATGTGATAACTCGAGACGCCGCCTTCGCCGGTGTTGTGGGCGAAACCGCCTTTTTTTGCACCGCTGTTCAGCGCCAGTATCGCGTGGTCTGAAATGGCGCCGAAGCTCATTCCTGAAATATTGAGATGCGATGCCGAATACGGTTTCCGGCATTCGGACCCGCCAAAATCGACGCGCGGCTCCTCGCTCAGTTGCTCGATCGGCGCCAGCGAATGGCTGGCCCATTCGTAGCCGATTCGATAGACGTCGCGCTGGGTGCCGAAGGGCCGTGTTTCAAGTTCTCCCTTGGCGCGCTGGTAGGCGAGTGCGCGAAATTCGCGCTCGATCGGGTAGGCGTCGAGGTTGGACTCGATCAGGTACTGCTGGAGTTCGGGGCGGACCGATTCGACCAGGTAGCGGCCGTGGCCGACGATCGGGAAATTCCGGAGCACGGTATGCCGGTGCTGAAAGGCATCGCGCATGCCGAGTGCAAACAACGGCAGCAGCACGACCAGGCTCCAGGCGATCGGCGGCCAGACCAGCCAGATCGACCCGACCAGCGCGAACAGGATCGCTGAAATCCCGAAAAACCAGATTCTTACCATGATCAAATCCTTGGATTGACGACGGACAAAAACAATCGAGCGCTGCGCTCGATTCGACCTCGATTGTAAGCCGGGGAGGCGGTCGGACTTGACGCTGATTTGCCGTTGATCGAGCGCTGGGAAAAATTGCGCCGGATTGATTGGTCTTTTTCGTCAACCAGGCCCACGACTGACCAGAAAAGATTGAGAAACAAGGCGCCATCCGGTATCCCCTGGCCGCGATCCTTTTTTGCTGCGGCAGTCCGGCTCCCAGGCAATCAAGACCGGCCGGTGCGCATGCCGATTGCATCGGTGCCGAATCACTGAACTTGTAGGGCGGTGCGCTGCGCGGTGGTGCCGGGGCCGTGTTCGGACCCGGCCATCATCAGTGCATTACCGGGTGCTGGGCCCGACAACGGCAGTCAGGCGGACTTTACATCCGGCGAGCGGTCGCCGATGACCTCGACTGCCTGGCCCGGACGAAGGCGCTCGTTGCCGCGAATCACGACCTTGTCGCCGGACTGGATCGGACCCTTGACCTCGATCATGTCTTCGGAGCCGATGCCTACGGCGACGCGAATCTGGCGCGCGGTGTTTTCTTCGTCGACGATATACACCGAGGCGCCATCGCCTCTCAAAACCAGGGCATCGCGCGGTACCGCCAGAACCTCGCGAACATTGGCTGTGGGGATGGTGACCCGCACCGTCTGCCCGACCGGCAGCTGCTCGTCCAGGTCGAGCCTGATTTCGAACACATGGCTGGACTCGTTGCCCAGGCTGACCCGGGTTCGAAGCAATGCGGTCAGCACGTCGTCACCAAGCCGCACGGCCAGGTCGTCGCCGGGCTGGATGTAGCGGTAATAGGACAGCGGAGCACGCGCCACGACCTCGAGATTGGTGGGGTCGTAGACCCGCATGACCTGGGTCCCGGTCGATACCCGTTCGCCGGCCTGGACCAGGCGTTCGGCAACGATTCCGCTGAACGGCGCGCGGATGCGCGTGCGGTTGATCTGGTCCTGCACCTGGGCCAGGCGGCTGCGAGCCACGTTCAGATCGCTGACCGCGACATCGCGATCCGAGCGGGTCTGGTCGATCTGCGTGCGCGAGGCCAGCCGGTTTTCGGCCAGGCTTTGATAACGGCTCAGTTCGGCTTCAAGAAAGCTCAGACGCGCCTCGGCACTGGCGATTTCGGCCTCCAGTTCCTGGGCCCGCAATTGCAGCGAAGTGTCTTCGATGCGCGCGAGTACGTCATTGCGCTCGAACCGGGCGCCGACCTCGGATATTTCAAGCAGGCGTCCTTCGACTTCGGCCGACAGCAAGGCATCGGTTCTCGAAATGACGGTTCCTGCCACTTGCATCGTGGGCGCCATGATCATGAAGCGGGCCTGGTCGATTTCGACCGGGGCGGCACCGAACTGGGCCAGTGCCGAGCCGGCCAGGCCGAGCCCGGCGATTGTGGAAAGCAGAATCTTTTTCATGCCAATTGTCCTTGTGCCTGCATGGTGTCGGTGGCCGCCCCGGTTTCTTTCTCTTCGTTCATTCTCAAGAGGCTGGGCAATAAAATCAATGTGAATAAAGTACTGATCGCCATGCCGCCGACGATGACCGCGGCCAGGCCGCGATACAGTTCGGTGCCGGCGCCGGGAATCAACAGCAGCGGCAGCATGCCGAACAGGCTGGTAAAGGTGCTCATCAGGATCGGTCGAAGCCTCAGGCTGATCGCCAGGTGCACGGCTTCCTTTCGCGCCACCCCGTCGCGTTCGGCATCGCGGGCCCGGTAGACCAGCAGGATGGCGTTGTTGACCACCAGTCCAAGCAGGATGACGAAGCCGATCATGGTCAGCATGTCCATGGCCTGGCCAAACATCAGGTCGACCACGCGCAGGCCGATCACGCCGCCGATGGTGGCCATCGGCAGGGTCATGATGACCAGCAGCGAATCCTTGAACGATCGGAACAGCGCCGAGATCAGCAGGTACAAGATGATGATTGCCAGTACGAAGCTGCCGGCCAGGTTGCGCAGTGTCTCGCCCAGCGCCTCGGCGGTGCCGCGGTAGGTGATGACGCCGTCGTCGGGCAGCGCGGCGCGAATCTGGGGCTCGACCTCGGTTTTGAGAATTTGCAGCGCGGTTTCCATCGGCATGCCCGACGGCGGCGTGACCTGAAGGGTCAGCGTGCGCCGGCGATCGACGCGGCGAATTTGATCCGGTCCGGCGGTTCGCTCCAGTCTCACCAGTTCGCCGAGCGTGACGATGTCGCCATTCGGTGCCGCCAGCGGCATGGCGAGCAGTTCTTCGGGCGTGGACCAGCGCTCGCCGCGCAGGATCACGTCGAGCCTGCGGCTGCCGTCGAAATACTCGCCCAAAAACGCCCCGTTGCCCATCGCGCGGATCATGGTGGCGACATCGCTGCGGGTCCAGCCGAGTTCGGCGATGCGGCGATCGTCGGGAATCAGGCGCAGCTCGGGCTCGCCGAGTTCCAGGCCCGGATCGGGCCGGATGTTGGCTTCGGGCATGACCTGGGCGATGCGCGCGAAGCCGATCTGGCCGGCTTCGAGCAACTGTTCGAACTGGCCGGCCTGGAGGTCGACATCGATGCGTCGGCCGCCGCGGCCGCCAAAGATCGGGCGGCGGTTGGCCCGGCCGAAGCTGTCGGGGAAGCCGGTCAGGATTTCGTTGTTGACCGCATCGATCAAGGCATCGGTTTGCTCCGGGTCCTCGGCGCGAATGCCGAGAAACGCGCCATTGCCGAAAAAGCCCAAAAACGTGTTGCGAATTTGCGGTTGTTTTTCGCCGCTCAGGTAGGGCTTGATGCGTTCGTTGATGACGTCGATGAGCTCTTCCTGCGCCGTATCCGGGCCCATGCCTGGCGGGGTCTGCACGAATGCGGATATGAAATTCTGGTTGCCTTCGGGCAGGTAGTCGGCCGGCGGCAGCAGAAAGGCGGCGATCATCAGCGGCACGGCGATCAGGCCGGTGATCCAGCCGATCCGGCGTTTGCGCGTGCTGGTCAGGGTCATGACCGCATCGGCCGCGTTTCGCCACCAGTCGGCGTGGCGGTCGTTCATGGCCCGATCGCCGAGCAGGCGGTAGCTGGCAGCCGGCAGCACGATGGTCGCGACAAACAGCGAACAGATGATGGCCGCCGAAATCACGACTGCGAGGTCGGCGAACAGCTGGCCGGCTTCATCCTTTAAAAACAGCACCGGCAGGAAAATGGCCACGGTCGTGGCCGTCGATGCCAGCAACGCGCCCCAGACCTGGCTGGTGCCGCGGTCGGAGGCCTCCATGCCGTCGCGGCCCTGTTCGCGCTGTCGCACGATGTTTTCCAGCACCACGATGGCCGCATCGAGCACCATGCCGGTGGCAAACGCCAGCCCGGCCAGCGAGATCACGTTCAGCGAGCGGCCCAGCGCATCGAGCACCAGAAACGAAAAGCACAGGCACAGCGGAATGGCCAGCGCCACCATCATGGTTGCCCGGAAGCGTCGAAAGAACCACCACAGCACGCCGATCGCCAGCATCATGCCGATCAGCAGGTTGGTCACGACCATGCTGACCGACTGCTTGATGTAGATGGTGTCGTCGGAGATCTGGATCATTTGCAGGCCGGCCGGCCCGAGGTGGGTTTGCTGCAGTTCGGCGATCGTGGCCTTCAGTTCGTCCATGACGCTGAGGATATTGACGCCGGGCTCGGCGACCACGTTCATGGCGATCGACGGGCTGGCGTTCTGGGTCATGCCGCCGGACGAATCGCGCATGACCCGCTCGACGGTTGCAACATCGCCCAGGAACACCGGACGGCCATCGCGCCAGTCCAGCACCAGGTTCTGCAGGTCGGAAATTTCGTACTGGCCGGCAAAACGCAGCGTGTACTGGCGCCGGCCGACTTCTTCAAAGCCGCCGGAGACATCGCTGTTCTGCCCCAGGCGCTGGCCGATGCGGGTCAGGTCGATGCCGATCGCGGCGGCCCGAAACGGGTCGAACTCGATTCGGACCTCGAACGGGCGGCCGCCGCGAGGGCTGGCCGAAGCGACTCCGGTGATCCGTTCGAGTCGTTCACGGATGGTGTCTTCAACAAAATCCTGGTATTCGATGATCGGGCGGTTATTGCCTTCCTCGGGGATGATCGCAAACCAGGCGATGGTGTCGCCAAATTGATCGGTGCCGACGCGAACCGTCGGTTCGGTAACATCGGCCGGGTAGGAAGAGACCTGGTTGAGCCGATTGATGACCTCGATCAGGGCACGGTTCAAGTCGGCGCCGACGTCGAACTCGAGCGTGATCGAACCCTGACCCTGGCTGGCGCTGGAATTCATGCGCTGCAGGCCCGGCACGTCGCGCAGCTGGTCTTCCTGCGGCTCGACGACCTCGGATTCCACTTCGGCCGGAGCTGCTGCCCGCCAGTTGGTGGAAATCGAGATGGTCGGCCGGTCGATGTTGGGGGTCATCTGCACCGGCAGCCGGGATAGACTCAGCAAGCCGAAGATCACCAGTAAAATGCAGCCAACGGCTACGGCGACGGGGTTGCTGAGTCCGAGACGGGTCAAGTTCACGCTTTTTTCCTGGTAAAAAAGTTCATTAGTATGACCGGCTCCACATCGTTTTGATGTCAACGGGCCATGCTTTTCGGGACTGATCGTTCCGCTGGGCCAAGGGCTTCCTGCAGCCTGCCGGCTGGACCTCGCTGCGATCGGCCCAAATCGACAGGCTCATAGACATCAGCCAGGGTATTTAGTGCCCCAGGAGGCAAAAACCCGGCTTAATTTGCAGAAGTACCTCTATCGGCCCCGTCGAGTGCGGTATCTTTTGCGGTAATGTGCTTCGGGGTGGAGCCTGCCGGCAAAAAATGCGCGTGATGGAATCGCGTGGATCGACGCCGGAATTATTGATTCAAGTAGCGCGGCCCCGTTCCGTGGTACAGGAGGATTTAAAGATGTCCGAGACGTTCGACTACGTCATTGTCGGAGCCGGTTCGGCCGGTTGCGTGCTGGCCAATCGGCTCAGCGCCGATCCCGACTGCAAGGTGCTTTTGCTCGAGGCCGGCCCGCGCGACTGGAACCCGTTTATTCACATGCCGGCCGGCATCTCGCAGTTGCTCAAGTTCAAGTCGCTGAACTGGAACTATTGTACCGAGCCCGAGCCGGGCCTGAACAATCGTTGCCTGTACTGGCCTCGCGGCCGGGTCCTCGGGGGCTCGAGCTCGATCAATGCCATGTGCTACGTGCGCGGCCACGCGTCGGATTACGACGACTGGGAGCAAATGGGTAACCCGGGCTGGGGCTTTGAAGATGTATTGCCGTATTTCTGCCGATCCGAGGACCAGGTGCGCGGCGGCTCCGAACTGCACGGTGCCGGGGGGCCGATCGGCGTTGCAGACCTGCAGCATGTCAATGAATTGAGCCGGGTGTTTGTTCAGGCTGCCGAACAGGCCGAATATTTCCGCAACGTGGATTTCAACGGCCCGGTTCAGCGCGGTTTCGGCCTCTACCAGGTCACCCAGCGTGGCGGCCAGCGCTGCAGCACGGCGCGCGGCTACCTGCAGCCGGTCCGGTCGCGATCCAACCTCACGGTTCGCACCGGTGCGCTGTCTTCGAGGGTGCTGCTCGACGGCACGCGCGCGGCCGGCGTCGAATATCAAAAACGCGGGCTGACCCGAAAAGTGCATGCCGCGCGCGAAGTGCTGCTGTGTGGCGGCGCGATCAACTCGCCGCAGTTGTTGATGCTTTCGGGCATCGGCCCGGCCCGGCAACTGGAAAGCGCCGGGGTGCGGGTTCGGCATGCACTGGACGGCGTCGGCCGCAACCTGCAGGACCACCTCGACGTGATGACGCTGACGCGCTGCTCGCAGCCGGTCACTTACGACCACCTGAACGAATTGATGGTGGGCCTGCGGTATTTCCTGTACCGCGAAGGCATCGGCACCTCCAACATCGCCGAGGCCGGTGGCTTTCTGGCCAGCAGCCGGAGTTCAGGCAGGCGGCCCGATATCCAGATGCACTTTGTGCCGGCGCTGCTTGACAATCATGGCCGAAACCGGTTGCCCGGCGACGGCTACACGCTGCATGCCTGTAATTTGCGGCCCGAAAGCCGCGGCCATATTGCGCTGCGCTCGAGCGACCCGCAGCAGGCCCCGGCCATACACGCCAATTACCTGTCGACGGCCGAAGATATCGAAATGATGCTCGAATGCATTCGCTGCTCGCGCGAAATTCTGGCGCAGCCGGCCTTTCGCCCGTTCCGGGCCCACGAACTTCAGCCCGGCAACGAGGTGACCGACCGGGCCGGGCTGCTGGAATTCATCCGCGACAAGGCCGAGTCGATTTATCATCCGGTCGGCACCTGCCGCATGGGCAGCGATGCCGAATCGGTGGTCGATCCGCAATTGAAGGTCCGCGGCATCGACGGGCTGCGGGTCGTCGATGCCTCGATCATGCCGACCTTGATCGGCGGCAATACCAATGCGCCCACCATCATGATTGCCGAAAAGGCATCCGACCTGATGCTGGGCCGCCGCTTCGAAGCCGGACCGGGCCAGATGGCGCAGGCCGCCTGATCGGTAAAAATTGGCTGCAGCTGCGATCGAACGGCGGTAAAGTCGGTCTGAGAACCTTCAGCCCCAAAAATTCGAGACCCGTGTCATGAATATCTTCGGCAGTTTGAAAAGCTTGCTTGTGACGCTTGTACTGGTTCAATGCGTGCACGCACAATCGGAAAACGAGTCCGGACCCGGACCCGAGCAGGTGGTTGAGCGCCTTGAGCAAACACTGATCAACATCATGCGTTCGCCCGACGATTTCGAAGGCAGGTTCGAAACCATCGAACCGGTCATCAAACAAAGCATGGCAATCGAGCGCATGGGCCGATACCTGTTCGGGCGCGACTGGCGCAGCATCGAAGACAGCGACCGCGAGCGCTTCACGGAAACGTTCCTTGACCTGAGCGCTGCCACCTACGCCGGCCAGTTCGATGAATACAATGGCGAGCAGTTCGAGGCCGTCGAAACCCAGCGCCAAAGCGAGGATCGTGCGCTGGTGCGGCGCCGCTTGATTACCGGCAGCGGCAAAAAGATTGCATTCGACTACCTGATGACCCGGTCGGATACCGGCTGGAAGATCGTGACCATCATTACCGATGGGGTCAGCGACCTGGCCATCAAGCGCACCCAGTACCGGCGAATTCTTGCCGACAATGGTTTCGATGCGGTGATCGCGCGCATCCGGGAATCGATCGAATCGCAACGCAGTGACTGAACCGGCAAATCAGCCGTATTCGATCGAGCACTGGCTTGGATGGGTTACCCGGTATCCGGCCGCCGTGCTGGTCGCATGCCTGATCGTCGCCGCACTCTCGGGCCTGGCGGCGGTGAAGCTGCTGGGGGTCAACAGCGACCCGCTTGCAATGCTGGACGAGGACCTGGAATTTCGCCAGACCGACGAGCGGCTGCGCGCACAATTTCCGAACCTGGACAACAACCTGCTGGCGGTCATCGAGGCACCGACGCCGGAGCAGGCTGTACTCGCCGCCCGGCGAGTACAGCGCGAACTGGCTGAACTGTCCGACGTCGTCCATGCAGTCAACTGGCCGGCCGGCAGTGAATTTTTCGCCCGCAACGGCCTGCTGTTTCTGTCGGTCGACGAGCTTGACCAGCTGGGCGAACGGCTGACCGCGGCCCAGCCACTGCTCGGCCGCATGGCCGACCAGACCCATGCCGGCGCACTGTTCGAGCTGCTCGCGCAGATCGCCGGGCAGGGCCAGGCGCTGCCGCCGGGTTTCGATGTGGAGCGGCTGCACAGCCAAATCGCGCGGGCCATCGAGGCGGCCCTGGCCGGGTCGCCTGGAATTCTTTCCTGGCAGCAGCTGCTGGGCAACGAAGACGGCGCGGCCGAGCCGGCACGCGAGATCCTGCTGATCGAGCCGGTGCTGGACCACCGGCGCGTACTGGCCGCGCGCAGCGTGATGAATGAAATGCACGCTCTGCGGACCCGGCTGGAGCTCGAGCAGGGTCCGGTTCGACTGCGCTTTACCGGCAGCACGGCATTGCGCTACGAGGAAATGCGCAGCGTGATCGAAGGCGCCGGGCTGACCGGCTTGCTGGCGCTGATCGTGGTGACCGTGGTGATGCTGGCCGGCCTGCGCTCGCTTGCGCTGAGCCTGATCGCGCTGGCCAGCCTGGCACTGGGGCTGGTGATTACCACCGGCTTCGCCGCCGTAGCAATCGGCCGGGTGAACCTGATCTCGGTGAGCTTCGTGGTGCTCTACATCGGTCTTGGCGTGAATTACGCGGTGCATTACCTGTTGCGCTACCGCGAGATTGCGCAGCAGGAACCGGCCGGCCGTATAGCGGCAATTCGATCGACGATTGGCGCCGGACGGTTCCTGTTCTACCCGCTGGCGCTGAGCGCGGTGACCACCGCACTCGGATTTTTCGCCTTCGTGCCGACCGCGTTTTCCGGCATCGCCGAGCTGGGCCTGATCGCCGGCGTTGCCATGATGGTGACGCTGCTGCTGAGCTATACCGCGCTGCCGGCGATGCTGGCCCTGGTTCGACCGCGCGTGGCCGGTGCCGGCCCGACTCGCCAGGCGGGCTGGCGCCGACTTCTGGAACTGCCGCTTCGACACCAGCGGCTGGTGATCGGGCTGGGCGCGCTGCTGGTCATCGCATCACTGTTCGCGCTGCCCGGGCTGCGTTTCGACAGTGATCCGCTCAACGTTCGAGACCCGCTCTCGGAGTCGGTCGTGACCATTCGCACGTTGCTGAGCGAAGGCGAGGCCGGCTACCGCAATATCCAGGTACTGCTGGATGCAGATGCCGAAACCGAGGTCCTGCGGCAGCGTCTTGCGGCGCTGCCGACCGTGGCTCGAGCGATGTCGCTGGCCAGTTTCGTGCCCGATCAGCAGGACGAGAAGCTGCTGATGATCGAAGACCTGGGCTGGCTGCTGGGCCCCGAAGTGGTCCACGCCGACTGGCGAACCGATCCGGTATCGGCCGAGTCGCTGGCAAACAGTGTGGCCGCTCTTTCCGAGGCCCTGGATTCGAGCGCCGATGGCGCATCGACAGATCTCCGGCAAAGTCTTGCGCAACTGCGCCAGGCGCTTGCCGAAGGCGGCGCCGAACAGGCTGCGGCCCGCGTCAACCAGGCGCTGACCGCCGGCATGCGCCCGACCCTGGGGCGGCTGAGCAATGGTTTGCAGGTCAACCAACCGATCACGATGCAAGACCTGCCGGACTGGCTGGTCAAACAGTGGCGAGGGCTCGGCGGCAGCCAGCTGATCCAGGTATTTCCGGCTGTCAACGTGCTGGATTTCGAGCGCCAGGCCGAATTTGCCGAGCAGGTGCAGTCGGTGGCCGGTGGCCGGGCCACCGGTGGCCCGGTGATCCAGCTCGAGGCTGGTCGGGCTATTACCGCAGCCTTCCGGCAGGCGCTGCTTTGGGCAATCATCGGCATTGCGCTGGTGTTGCTGATCACGCTAAGGCAGCCGCTGGCAGCCGTCAAGGTCATGGCGCCACTGGCGCTCGGCGGGCTGCTGACGCTGGCAGCCATGACCTGGTTCGGCATTTCGTTCAATTTCGCCAACGTCGTGGCGCTGCCGCTGCTGCTGGGCGTGGCGGTGGACAACGGCATTCACCTGGTCGCTCGTCACCGCTCCGGGCTGTTGCCCGATGGCAACGTGCTCAAGACCGCAACTGCGCGCGCCATCGTGGTCGGCGCGATGATCACGGCCGGCGGCTTCGGCAACCTGGCCTTCTCGCCGCACAGCGGCACCGCAAGCCTGGGCATGATCCTGGCCCTGGGGCTTGGCTTGATGGTGCTCGCCACGCTGATCTTTCTGCCGGCCATGCTCGGCCGGCGAGACTGATCGTGTGGTTCGACTCCGGCGACCTTCTCGATGCTTCAGGCAGCATACGGACACGATTCGGAATTGGATAATGAGTTCTAAGTTCTTACGGCGCATTGCCAATCCATTTTTGCTCCAATGGCAATCGAAATGGCAATCGAAATGGCAATCGAAAT
>JAVVET010000027.1:0-3575 GCA_032251235.1 Wenzhouxiangellaceae bacterium | reverse complement strand
AATGGCAATCGAAATGGCAATCGAAATGGCAATCGAAATTCGAGACCGGCAGCGACCTGGTGTTGTTGCGCCGGGGCACCCGGCCATGACCGCTCTGGTGACCGGCGCAACCGGTTTCATCGGTTCGGCGGTGGTGCGTCAGCTGCTGCTGTCCGGACATTCAGTGCGCGCGCTGGTACGAGCCGGCAGCGATCATCGCAACCTCGACGGCCTGGAGCTCGAGCGAGTCACCGGTGATCTCACCGACCCGGCATCGTTGAGGCGTGCCGCGGCCGGCTGCAATGCGCTGTACCACGTTGCCGCCGATTACCGGCTGTGGGTGCGCGAACCAGCGGCGATGAATCGGACCAACATCGAGGGCACGCGCAACGTGTTGCTGGCCGCCGCCGAGGCCGGCTGTCAGCGCATGGTTTATACCAGCAGCGTGGCGACTCTCGGCCTGCGCGACGGCGGCGAGCCTGCCAATGAGCAGGACCGATCGGTGCTGAGCGACATGTACGGGACATACAAGCGCAGCAAGTTCCTGGCCGAGCGCGAGGTCGTTCGTATGGTCGAACAGCAGGGTCTGCCGGTGGTCATTGTCAATCCCTCCACCCCCGTGGGCCCGCGCGACCTGCGGCCAACGCCGACCGGCCGCATGGTGCTGGATGCCATCAGCGGCCGCATGCCGGCCTACGTCTATACGGGCCTCAACATCGTCCATGTCGACGACGTGGCGGTCGGTCACCTGCTTGCAATGCGCTACGGCAGGATCGGACAGCGCTACATCCTGGGTGGTGAAAACCTGTATCTGCGCGATATTCTCAACCGGCTGGCCGCGCTCAGCGGGCAGGCGCCGCCGCGTGTGCGTTTGCCCCATGGGGTGGTGCTGCCAATGGCCTGGATCAGCGAACTCTGGGCCCGCATGACCCACAACGACAATCCACGCCTGACCGTGACCGGCGTTCAGCTGGCGCGAAAGCTGATGTTTTTTTCAAGCCAGCGGGCCAGGCGCGAACTCGGCTACGCGCCGCGCACGGCCGACGAGGCCCTGCGCGACGCGATGTGCTGGTTTCACGAATCGGCCGCAGATCCTAAGCTGTCGTTGCCGGCCTGATGAATCGGATCAAGCTCATCGTGCGCATCCTCGGCCTGCTCGGTTTGTTGCTGTTCATCGCGCTGATCGTGCAGCAGGGCATTGGAGAGCTGGCCGCCAGCCTGGCCGCGGCCGGCTTCGGGCTGCTGGCGGTGGCCGGCTGGCACGTATTGACGATGAGCTGCGATGGCCTGGCCCTGCGCCAGCTGATGCGGCCCAGGGCCAGGCTGTCGCCGGCGACCGCGATCTGGACCCGCTGGCTGCAGGAATCAGTCAACAATCTGCTGCCGGTGATGCAGATCGGCGGCAACCTGGTCAAGGTGCGCGCGCTGATGCGCCGTGGCATCGCCACCGATCTTGCCGGCGCCAGCGTGGTGATCGACGTGACGCTGACCGTTTCGACCCAGATCGTGTTTACCGTGTTCGGCCTGATGCTGCTGTTTTGGCACCTGGGGTCGGGCGATATCGCCGGATCGGTACTGGCCGGTGCCGCGGTCATGAGCCTGGCCATCGCCGGCTTCTACCAGGTGCAAAAGCGCGGCCTGTTTACCATGCTCACCGCGCTGCTGAACCGGATCTCCACGCGGCCGGACTGGCAGGAACTGGCCGGCGGCGCGCAGGCCATGGACGAGATGATCACCACGCTCTACCGGCACCGCAGCGCACTCTACCAATCGGCGGCACTGCACCTGCTGGCCTGGTTCATCGGCATCGGCGAGGTTTGGCTGGCGCTGTATTTCCTGGGCACGCCGGTCGGCCTGGTCGAGGCCGCACTGCTCGAAAGCCTGGGCCGGGCGCTGCGCACCGCTGCATTCGCGATTCCCGGCGCGGTGGGCGTCCAGGAAGGCGGCTTTATCGTGTTCGGTGCCCTGTTGGGCCTGTCACCCGGAGCGGCACTGGCGCTGGCCCTGGCCAAGCGTGTGCGCGAACTGCTGCTGGGCCTGCCCGGCCTGCTGGCCTGGCAGTTCGAAAGCGGTCGCGCCGCACTGGGCCAGCTGCGTCAAGCGGACGCGGAAAAATAATGCAGCGCCGGCCCAAACCCGGCATCATGCCGCTGTATTCATTGCCTTGCGGAAGCGGCGCAGCCGGCAAGGTGTTCAATGGTGTTGAATAAAGCGGCACTCTGGGTGCGCGGCTTCAACGCCGGGGCCGGGCTGGCCCGGCGAGCTGGGCTGCGCTTTGCATCACTCATGCCCGAGCCGATCGTGCGCGCGGCCATCGCGCGCGCCGGATGCGACGATTTCGGACCCGAAGACGGCTGGCAAGAGGCGCTGCAGCGGCTGACCGCCGACTATCGACAGCAGGCCCGCCTGACCCCTATCGGTCGGCTCGCGGCGCATCGGCACCTGGTGGATCTGCTGGCCAACCGCTTGCGGCTGGAGCGCGATTTGAAGCGCCATCCCGAAATTGCCGCGCTGCCGGTATCGGCGCCGCTGTTTATCGTTGGCCTGCCGCGCACCGGCACTACGCTGCTGCACATGCTGCTTGCCCAGGATCGAAAAAACAGGGTGCCCGAGACCTGGGAAGTCATGCACCCGTGCCCGGCCGAGGGCTCCGAGCGCAAACGAATTGCCCGAGCCCGGCGCGAACTGGCGTGGATGGAAAGGCTGGCGCCGGGTTTCCGGGTCGCGCATCCGCTGGCTCCCGGGCTGCCGCAGGAATGCATCGCCATCGACAGCCATACGCTGCAGGGCTATGAATTTCAGACCACCCACAACGTGCCCGAATACCAGCGCTGGCTGGAGCAGCGCAGCAGGCACGACGTTTACCGTTACCATCGGCGCTTCCTGCAGTATCTGCAATGGCAGCGTCCGCGGACGCACTGGGTGCTGAAGGCTCCGGCGCATTTGTTCGGCCTGGCCGAACTGCTGTCGGTGTATCCGGATGCCGGGATCATTCAGACCCATCGCGACCCACTGGAGGTCATGGCCTCGCTGGCCAGCCTGAGCACGATGTTGCGCGCGGCATTTTCCGATGCCGCCGACGCCCAGGCGATTGGCCGTGAAATGGCCGCACGTTGGGGCGACGGCCTGCTGCAATCGCTGGAAATGCGCGCAAGCGGCGCGCTGCCCGCAGAACGCTTCATCGATATCGACTATCGCGCCATCGTGCGCCAGCCCATTGACGTCGTAAAAAGCATCTACGCGCATTTCGGACGCCAGCTGGACGACCAGGCCGAGCAGGCCATGCGCGAATTTTTGGCCGCCAACCCCAAGGACAAGCACGGTGCACATCGCTACTCGCTGGCCCGCTTTGGCCTGGACGCGGATCAGCAAACGCAACGCTTTGCCGCCTATCGCAGTCGCTTCTGCCCGGTCGGCAGTGGTTGTTGCGATCAACCGTCGATGGAGCCCGGCGCAAGCAGGCCGCGCCGGCGATAGTCGGCGATGGCCGCTTGCAGCGATTCGGTCAGCACGCGCGGGCGCCAGCCCAAGGCGTCGCGCGTGCGCCGGTTGTCGAAGCGTACCGGGATGCCGGCCAGGCGAACACCGGTCACCGG
>JAVVET010000026.1:0-39206 GCA_032251235.1 Wenzhouxiangellaceae bacterium | reverse complement strand
CATACATGATGGTCACCCCGCCGATCAGGCCGATGGCCGAGCGGCTGATGCCCAGTTCGGACAGCCAGGCCGACATCGCCGAGCCGATCAGCACCCACGGATAGCCCGAGGCCATGCCGAGCAGAAAGATCACCGCCAGACGGCGGTCGCGCCACGCGGCCAGCAGGTCGCCGAAGCGCTGCCGCGCTGGCACTTCAGCGGTCACTGGCGGCCATCATGCGGGTTGCCAGCCTTGCGCTGGCGATTGGCAGGCGTCATGACCGACGGGCACGCCAGCGCATCGTCATAGTTCGCCGTCATAGTCCATGATCAGCGGCGCGTGGTCGGAGAAGCGGTCGGCGGTATGGATGCGCGCCCTGGCTGCGTTTTCGGCCAGGTTGTTCGTGACCACCTGGTAGTCCAGCCGCCACCCGACGTTGTTGTCCCAGGCCCGTCCACGGTTGGACCACCAGGTGTATTGCTCGGGCCTGGGGTCGACCCGGCGGAAGGCATCGTGGAACCCGACCGGGCCGAATACTTCATCCATCCAGGCGCGTTCCTCGGGCAAAAAGCCCGAGTTCTTGCGGTTGGCACGCCAGTTCTTCAGGTCGATTTCCTTGTGCGCGATGTTCCAGTCGCCGCAGATGATGTAGTCGCGGCCGTTGCGCGCGAATTCTTCCAGACGCGGCTTGAGGTAGTCCATCATTTGGTACTTGACGCCCTGGCGAAGTTCGCCCGACGAGCCGGAGGGCAAGTACAGCGAGATCACCGAAAGATTGCCGAAATCGGCCTGCAGCCAGCGACCCTCGAAATCCATGGGCGCCCAGCCAATACCGGCCTGGACCCGGTCGGGCGTCTTGCGGGCGTAGATCGCGACACCGCTGTAGCCCTTCTTTTCGGCATCGTGGTAGACGGCCGCCTTCATATAGCGCGGCTTGAACATCGGGTCCTCGAGCTGGTGTTCCTGAGCCTTGGTTTCCTGGATGCACACCACGTCGGCGCGCTGGCGCTTGAGCCAGTCGAAAAAACCCTTGCGAGCGGCGGCGCGGATGCCGTTGGCGTTGAGCGAGATGATGCGCATGGCGTCAATTTGTCGTCGATGGCTTGTGGCGTATGGTATCGGCATCGTCGCTGTCGGGTGTGCCGGCCGTGCGAAACATTATCCGGCCAGCTGCTCGCTGTTTCCACTAGAATTGGCGCATGAAATCGTGGACAAGGGATTTTCTGCAGCTGGCCCGGTCGGTCGAGGCGCTTCGTTTTGGAAGCTTCGAGCTGAAATCGGGCCGGATCAGCCCGTATTTTTTCAATGCCGGTCGCTTTTGCCAGGGCCGCAGTATTTCGATCGTGGCCGATTGCTACGCCGATGCCATCGTCGATTCCGGCGTTGAATTCGACTTGCTGTTCGGCCCGGCCTACAAGGGCATCCCGCTGGCCACGGCCGTGTCGGTCAGCCTGTTTCGGAAATACGGCATCGATTGCCCGGTCTCCTACAACCGCAAGGAGAGCAAGGCGCACGGTGAGGGCGGAGAGCTGGTGGGCGCCGCGCTTGCCGGGCGCGTGCTGGTGGTCGACGATGTCATTTCGGCAGGTACGGCATTTTCACAGGTCCAGCGGATCATCGAGCAGTGCCCGGCGCGCGTGGTTGCGCTGGCCGTGGGCCTGGATCGGCAGGAGCGCGGCGGCGGTGCGACTTCGGCCGGGGCCGAATTGAAAGCCGCCGGTATCGAGGTCATCGCGGTGGCCGGCCTGGACGACCTGGTCGCCGATCTTCGGGCCTGCAATTCGAGTTCTCCGATGTTGTCTGATATGCTCGAATATCGAACCCGCTACGGGGCGTGAGCCATTCTCAAGATTTTATGATGCGACTTTTCCTGCTGATTCTATTGCTGAATTGCATCTCGCCGGTTCTGGCCCAGAATATTTACAAGTGGGTCGATGACAACGGCGAGGTGCATTACAGCCAGACCTTGCCGCCCGAGCGGGTCGAAAGCGAGCACGACCGCCTGACCGGCGAAGGCCTGGTGGCCGAGCGCGTGCAGCGCGCGCCCAGCCAGCAGGAACGGCTCGAATTGGCCGAACGCCTGAGCCGCGAGCGGGATTCGGCCGAACAGGAACGCATTCGCAAGCAGCAGGAGCGGCTGTTCCTGGCCTCGTTCCCGGCCCAGGAAGATGTACGCCGATCGTTCGAATCCAGGGCCGAAACCATTGAAACCGAGCAGGCCGCGGTGCTGACGCTGGTTGAACAGACGCGCGTTCGCTTCAATGAACAACTGGTCGAGGCCGCCGCGCTGGAGCGGGTTGGCAAAAAGGTGCCCGAACACCTGGTCGAGGGCTTGGCCGCGTTGCGTGTTCGTCTCGAAGACCTGGCCGCACGACGGCGCGAAATTGAACAGCGACTGTTCGAGCTGGATCAGGAAATGGTCGAGCAGCTCGAGCGTCACAGCCGCCTGACCGGTTCGGGTTAGGCCGGCCGGCGGGTCAATCCTGATTAACTGATTTCACGGGGAAACCGGGTTTTGTTTACACGATGCGATCATTGCCGGGCAATTTTGCCGCTCGGGTTTTCTGATTTGGCTCAGGCCGGCGGCATGGTCCGCTGCGGCAGCTGCGGGCGCACCCTGAATGCCCTGTCCGGCCTTTATGAGCATGCGCCGGGCAATGACGACGTGCCGATCAAGGCCAGCGGTATGCCGCCGATGTTGCCGCCGCGTGTCGAACAGGAAGAGATGATTGAGGCCGGGCCCCCGGTCGCCGAAAACCCGGCCGAAACGCCTGACCAACGCGGTCCGGAATTACACCTGGATCTCGAACCGGAGCCGGCGCCGCGATGGATGCGCTTGCTGTGGCCGGCGCTTGCGCTCGGACTTTCGGGCTTGCTTGTACTGCAGTTTTTCGGCCCGGAAGACTGGCGTGTCGATCCGGGCGCACTGTTTCTCAATGACCCGGTCCCGGTGTCGGTGGCCGAAGCCGTGCAGCTGGTTTCACGCGACATGCATCGTCACCCGTCGCTGAGCGATGCGGTGGTCATCAGTGCCGTGCTGGTCAACCGCTCCGCGTATCGCGTGGCCTGGCCGAATATCGAGCTCAAGCTGTTCGATGCCAGCCAGCAGGTGATTGGTCAGCGCCGGCTGGCACCGGCCGATTACCTGGCCGCCGACGCTGATCCCGGCTCGGGTTTCGAGCCCGATCTGCGCTTGCCGGTGGTACTGGAAATGGTCGTCGATGGCTCGCAGCCGGCCGGTTTCAGCATGACTTTCTACTGATCTTCAGCCTGGTTTTCGACCGCCGGGTCCTGCAAATATCCGGATTCGTCTCCGGCCAGTGAATTGCCTGGCCTCGATTGCTGACCGGGAATTTGCCAAAAAAAAACGTACCGCAAGAGTTCGATTTGGGCTGGCTGGCGTGCAGTGATGTGCTAATCTCTGCCCTCGGTATCGATCGCAAAAGCGCCTTTGGGGAGGTGCTTCGATTTACGTCGCCGTGCACTTTAAAAAAACTTGAACATGCCGGACTCTCGAGATGACAGCAATATGCCTTGCTTGAAGGACGTGGTCGCAAGCGCGGTCGCGCAGTATATCGACGACATGGGCAACACGCCGCTCGAGAATCTGCACGATCGCATCATCCGCGAAGTCGAGCGGCCGTTGATCCGGACCGTGCTGGCCCATACCCAGGGCAACCAGTCGCGCGCTGCGGCCATGCTGGGCATGACCCGCTCGACCTTGCGCAGCCGCATCCGGCGCTACGGCCTGTGAGCGCGCAGCCAGCGATCGTGCGGCGCGCCCTGATCAGCGTGTCCGACAAGAGCGGACTGGCCGAGCTGGGCCGGGCGCTGGCTGCCTGCAACGTGGAAATTCTTTCGACCGGCGGTTCGGCGCGGGCATTGGCCGAGGCCGGTGTGCCGGTCACCGAAGTCGGCGACCATACCGGCTTTCCCGAGGTCATGGGCGGCCGGGTCAAGACGCTGCACCCGAAAATTCACGGCGGCATCCTGGCCCGTGCCGGCATTGACGACGAAGCCGCGTCGCAACACGATATGCCACCGATCGACCTGGTCGTGGTCAACCTCTATCCGTTCGCCGAAACCGTTTCAAGGCCCGATTGCGGCCTGGCCGAAGCGATCGAAAATATCGATATCGGCGGGCCGGCGATGCTGCGCGCAGCGGCCAAGAACCACGATCGGGTCGGCGTGGCCTGCAGCCCGGCGGACTATCCGCAGTTGATCGAAAACCTGCCGGCGATGCCGTCGATCGAGCAGCGGCGCGCACTGGCGGTCAAGGCCTTTGCCCACACGGCCCATTACGACGGCCAGATCAGCCAGTGGCTGAGCGCCCGGGCCGGCGATGCCCCCGATCACGAGCGTCAACTGCCGCCGGTCATCAATCTCGGTCTGGACCGCCTGGAGACGCTGCGTTATGGTGAAAACCCGCACCAGGCCGCCGGGCTGTACCTCGAGCGCGGCACGACAGCGCGCGGGGTCGCCGGCGCCGATCTGGTCCAGGGCAAGCCGTTGTCCTACAACAACCTGCTCGATGCCGACGCGGCCTGGCGCGGCGTCTGCTCGTTCGGCGAGGCGCCGGCCTGCGCGATCGTCAAGCACACCAATCCCTGCGGCGCCGCGCGCGCCGACAGCGCGCTCGGCGCGTACCGCAAGGCGCATGCCTGCGACCCGGTATCGGCCTTCGGCGGCATCATCGCTTTCAACCGCCTGGTCGATGCCGAAACCGCGAAAGCCGTTATCGAGCAGTTCTGCGAAGTATTGATCGCACCGGGCGTCGATGCGGCCGCGCAGCAAGTGCTGGCGGCGCGCCCGAACCTGCGCCTGATGATTCCCGGCCCGCCGCTTGCCGGCGATTTCGACCTTCGACGGATCGACGGTGGCTGGCTGGTTCAGCAGTCCGACCAGGCGCTGGCCGGGCGCGCCGGTTTCGAGGTCGTGACCGAGCGCAGGCCCACCGACGCCGAATGGCACGACCTTGAATTTGCCTGGTCGGTGGTCGCCATGGTGCGCTCGAACGCGATCGTGCTGGTGCGCGACGGCGCCACGGCCGGCATCGGCGCCGGCCAGATGAGCCGGGTCGATTCGGCCCGCATTGCCACGCTGAAGGCCGCCGATCAACGCCTCGACCTGAACGGTGCGGCAATGGCTTCAGACGCATTTTTTCCGTTTGCCGACGGGGTCGAGGCAGCCGCCGAGGCCGGCGTTCGCTCCGTCATCCAGCCCGGCGGCTCCAGGCGCGACAGCGAAGTGATCGAGGCCGCCAATCGGCTCGGCCTGGCCATGGTACTGACCGGGCGGCGCCATTTCCGTCATTGAACAGTCTTCAGTCGCGCGCGACGAAAAACTGTTCGGCCTCGAATTTCGTCTGAATTTCTCGGATCGACCGCGCCGTCGATCCAGTCGGCGATTCCCGGTAATTGGCGTCTGGCGCCGGGAACGCTTTGAATAGCCATTGAAATTGATTAAAAGATCCAAACTGCGCATGAAAACCCCGTTTCGAACGAGCTTGCCACGCCTGGCCGCTGCCGCCTGCTGCCTGGGTCTGTGGTCGTTGGTTTTCGCCCAGGAATCGGCCGCCGACAGCGATGCGACCGAACAGGCAGCGGCGGCGCTCGAAAAGGTGGCGGTAACCGGCAGTCGCCTGCGCGGCCTGTTTGACGATAGCGCCTGGCCGCTGACCTTGATCTCGCGCGATGAATTGCTGGCGACCGGTCGCCAGCGCCTGGGCGACATTCTGCAGGAATTGCCGTTTACCAGCGGTTCGCCGTTGAATACCCAGACCAGCCAGCGCGGCCAGGGCGGCGATCTTTCGCGTGGCATCGAAACCATCGAGTTGCGCGGCCTGGGCCCCGAGCGCACGCTGGTGCTGGTCAACGGACGGCGCTTCGTGCCCGGCGGCAACGGCGCCGGTGGGCTGGTCGACCTGGGCATGCTGCCGGTGGCCATGGTCCAGCGCATCGAAATCTTCAAATCCGGCGCTTCGGTCGAATACGGCGCCGATGCGGTCGCCGGCGTCATCAATATCATTACCCGCGATGGCTTCGACGGCGTCGAGCTCTCGGCCCAGGGCAGCGTGACCCGACGCAACGATGCCGAGACCTTTTCGCTGAGCGGCATTGCCGGCAAGACTTTCGCTCGCGGCGGCTTCATGGCGGGTCTGGAATACACCGACCAGCCGTCGGTGGGAAAGGGTGAGCGCGCCTTTTCGCGGGTCCGCCAAAGCCTCGAAGGCCCGGACAACGAGCGCGTGTTCGATGGCTCGTCGGCGCCGCCCAATGGCCAGTTCAGAACATCGATGGGGCGCTTGACGCTGATCGACGGCCGCGACGGCGATACGCCCGATGACTTTCGCCCGTTCATCGACTCGGGTCCCGACAGCGACCGCTTCAACTTCAACCCGTTCGAGGACCTGCTGCAGGCCTCCGAGCGCCTGACCCTTTTCGGGCACGCCGACTACCGGCTCAGCGACCAGGTCAAGCTGAGCGCAGAAGCGCTTTACCACCAGCGCGATTCGAGCCAGCAGCTGGCGCCGCTGCCGCTATTCACGACCCGGGAACAGGACCTCGTGGTCGAGGCCGGCAACTTTTTCAACCCATTTGGCGAAACCCTGACCGATGTCCGGCGAAGGCTGGTCGAGGCCGGTCCGCGAACCTTCAGCCAGGACAACGACGCCTGGCGCCTGCTGCTGGCCGCCGACGGCCGCTTCGGCAGCTGGTTCTGGGACCTGGCCGTCGGCCGCGGCCGCAACGAAACCGATCAGACCAAAACCGGCGACCTGCTCGACGACCGCTTGCGCGCAGCCCTCGGGCCATCGTTTGCCGACCCGACATCGGTTCGCTGCGGCCGCCCCGATGCGCCGGTCGAAAACTGCGTGCCGCTCAATCTGTTCGGCGGGCCGGGCAGCATCACGCCGGAGATGCTGGAATTTGTCGGCACGACGCTGCAGGATCGCGGCTTCAACGAGCAAACGCTGGTCGACGCCAACATTACAGGCGACATCTGGATGGCGCCGGCCGGCATGGTCGGCCTGGCGCTCGGGCTGCAATGGCGCGAGGAGAAGGGCGCCGATCGTCCCGACCCGCAAACCCGGGCCGGCAACACGACCGGCAATGCGCGCTCGGCTACGTCCGGTTCCTTCGACAGCACCGAGGCCTACGTTGAAATCGGCGTGCCGTTGCTGGCCGGAAAGCCGTGGGCGCAGTCGCTGGATCTCGACCTCGGGGGCCGCCTGGTCGATTTTTCAAACTTTGGAATCGAGTCGGTGTTCGAGCTGGGGCTGGGCTGGCGGCCGTTCGACTCGCTGAGCTTCCGCGGCAGTTATTCGGAGGGCTTCCGCGCGCCGAATATCGGCGAACTGTTCGGCGGCCAGGCCCAGTCGAATCCGATCGTGCTGGATCCCTGCGCCGATTTTTCGGTGCTCGACGGGCGTGAAATTCAGCGCTGTATCGACCAGGGCGTGCCGGCCGATGGCAGCTTTACCCAGACCGGCGAGGAAACGCCGGAGCTTTCCGGCGGCAACTCGGCGCTGGAGCCGGAACAGGCCGATATCCTCACGATCGGTATGACCTGGCGGCCGGCTGCGCTCGAGGGCCTGAGCCTGGGGCTGGACTACTACGACATCGAGATCGACAACGGCATCGGCTCGCTTGGCGCCAATACCATTCTCGAGCAGTGCCTGGCCACCGGCGCGGCCAATTTTTGCGAGGCGATCGACCGCGCTGCCGACGGCACAATCAATTTCGTCGAGGCCAGGCTCCAGAACCTGGCCACCGAGACGGCCCGCGGCGTCGATCTTCGACTCGACTGGCGCCACGAGCTCGAAATTGGCCGGCTGGACCACAAAGTGATGCTCAGCCGCGTTGAAGAGCGCAGTCTCACGGCTTTTCCCGGCAGTGCGCCGCTGTTCGGGGCCGGTGGATTCGATCAGGACAATTTCGGCGCCATCCCCGAATGGCGCGGCGTCTATGGGCTGGACTGGACCCAGGCCGATTGGTCGATCGGCTACCAGGCACACTGGATCGGCCCGATTCGCGAGCGCGGCGGCGAAGTGTTTCCGGGCACCGTCAACCGCGCCGGCAGCGTCGTTTATCACGACCTGCATGCGGCCTGGCAGCTGCAACCCGGTCTTCAGGTCAGCGCCGGCATCGACAACCTGACCGATGTCGATCCGCCGTTTCTGGCGAATGCAGACGAGGCCAACACCGATCTGGCCACCTATCGTGCACTGGGTACCGCGTTCTGGCTGCGGCTGGGCTGGCAGTTTTCCTCCTGAGCCGGGGCGCAGGCCCCAAGGCCGGCCCGCACGCGAATGATGCCCGACAATTTCCGACGGTGTATGCTGGCCGCTGACTTTCTGGACTGACTCATCTGCGGCAATGAGCGTCGACCCGGTAGAAATCCTGATTGCCATCCAGGTGGTTCAGGCTATTGCAGCGCTGGTTCTGGCAGCTTTGCTGCGCTATTTTTTCAGCAGCTTCAAACACAGTTTTCTCCGTCATTGGGCGCTCAGTGCGGCCGCGCTGGGCACGTACCTGGCCACCTCCGCGGCGGCCGTGGCCATCTTTTGGTTCGGGTCCGACTATGCCTGGCTGCGACTCGGCTTTTCGCTGCTTTCGCTGGTGGCCGCGTATGCACATGTCGTCTGGCTGATGATCGGCACCTGGGAGGCCTTGCGCCAGCAGCCGGTATCGCGCCGCGCGGAGTGCTGGCTGGTTGGCGGCGCTGCATTGTTCGGCCTTGCCACGGCCCTGGTTGCGCCGTTCGATCCGGTAGCCGCCGACCTGCGCGGTCTGCTGCGGGTGGACCTGCGTTATGCGCTGACCGGCGTTGCGTTTTTGATCAGCGGCATCGGGCTTTGGCGGTCGCAGCACAGTCGGCGCCTGGTCGGCGCCCGGTTGGGCGCGATTGGCTTTTGCCTGTTCGGGCTGCAGATGTTTCATGTGGTCGGGCTCAATCTATGGCTCCGAAGCGGCCACTCGCCGCCGTTTTATTACAGCTACGTGGGCTTGCTCGAATTTCTGTTTCAAGTGATCACAGGCCTTGGGATTATCGTGTGGCTGCTCGAAATCCAGCGCCAGCGAACCGCGACCGCGCACAGCGAACTGGCGCATGCGCAGCGCCATGACGCCGCCACCGGGCTGCCGAACCGGCAAATGCTGATCGAACAGATCGCGGAGATGCAGCGGCGCGCCGGTGCGCGGCGTATCGCGGTGATCTCGGTGGGGCTGAATCGATTCGCGCTGATCAAGCGCGCGCTGGGGTGGGCGCAGGCCGAATCATTGATGAACCGGGTGGCCAACAGGCTGCACCAGTCCATCAGCCAACGCTGTGCGCTGGGCCGGATCGGCGAGCGCGATTTCGTGATCCTGCGGCCCACGCTCGACGATCCGGAGCGTATCCGGGTCTGGGTCGAGAATCTTTTGGGCTCGCTGGTCGAGCCTGTGCAGGTCAAGGACCACGAACTGTTTTTGACGTTCTGTGCCGGCATCAGTCTGTACCCCGACGACGCCAGCGATGCCGAGCTGTTGATTCAGAACAGCCAGCAGGCATTGGTCCAATCGACCCAGATCGGCCGCGGCGTCAGTTTGTACCATCATCTGGGCCAGCGCGACGACAGCCGGTTCGACGCCGCGTTGCGCTTCGAGGCCGAGTTGCAGCATGCCCTGGGACAGGCGCAGTTCGAATTGCACTACCAGCCGATCATGTGCATGGCCGATCGGCGCGTGACCGACTTCGAAGCGCTGTTGCGCTGGTGTCACCCGACCCGCGGCGTCTTGAGCCCGCCGGATTTTCTCGACGAGGCCGCCAGCCTGGGGCTGCTCGAAGAGATCGAATCGTTCGTGCTCGAGTCGGCGCTGGCTCAGCTGGCGGCCTGGACCGCCGATGGTCACGACCAACTGGCGATTTCGGTCAATTTCAGCGCGTTTTTCTTCCAGCAGCCGGGCCTGGTCGAACGCGTCTTGCGCCAATGCCGCAGTGCCGGCGTGCAACCGGAGCGGCTGCTGATCGAGATTACCGAGAATACCGCCATCCAGGACCTGGACAGTGCCTCGAACACCATCGAGAGTCTGCATGCAGCCGGCATTCGGATTGCGCTCGATGACTTCGGCACCGGCTACAGCAGCCTGGCCAACCTGCTGAAGTTGAAGGTCGACCGAATCAAGCTCGACCGCATTTTCCTGGAAAACATCGAGACCGATGCGCGCCAGCGCGAACTGGTTGCGGCCATGATCGGGCTGGGCCACAGCCTGGATACCGAGGTCGTTGCCGAGGGCATCGAAAGAAAAGCCCAACTGGAGTTTTTACAGCAACGCGGCTGCGACCTGTTTCAGGGCTTCCTGATTCAAAAGCCGGCGCTGCCGGATCAATGCGGTCATGGTAAGTCGGTGATTTGAGCCTGGCTCGGTTGATCGACCGATCGAGCCGCGCACCGGTGAGGCCCGGTCAATTCGACTGGTACAGCGCGGCAACCGCCTCGACTCGTGCCTGATGCAAGGCCTGGCCCAACTGCTGGCCGCTCAGGCCGCGTTCGAGCAACGGCTGGATGGACACGGTCGATGCGGTCTGGAAAGCCTGGCGCAGCCATTGGCCGGCGGCGTATTCACGCAGCACCAACCCGGCCCGACCGAGCTTGTCGGCCTGGCAGGCCAATAAGAAGTGTTCGAAGCGCTCGGGCTTTCTGAACGCGTCGACCTGCCTGAGCAGTTTGACCACGGTCTTGGGCCGGAGCTCCAGGGCGCGGTGGCAGACCAGGTGATGTTCGCACACGAGCAAGGCCAGGTCGCGACACTCGTTGGGCACTTTCAGGCGCTTGCAGACCGTGCGCACCGGCTCGATGCCACGCTGGTCGTGGCCATGATGGTGCGGCAGGTGCTCGGCCGGCGTCAGCGCCTTGCCCAGGTCGTGCACCAGGCAGGCATATCGGACATCCAGCGGCGCGCCCATGGCAGCTGCCTGGTCGATGACCAGCATCACGTGCACGCCGGTATCGACCTCGGGGTGAAATCTGGAAACCTGCGGCACGCCCCAAAGCGCGTCGATTTCGGGCAGCGTGCGCGCCAGCGCGCCGGTTTCGCGCAGCACCTCGAAAAAACGCGAAGGCTTGTCGTGCATCAGCGCCCGCGCCATTTCCTGCCACAGTCGTTCGGGCACCAGGTGATCGACCTCGCCGGTCTCGACCAGTTCGCGGCACAGCGCCAGCGTGTCCGGCGCGATCGCGAAATCGGCAAAGCGGGTCGCAAAGCGCGCCAAGCGAATCAGCCGAACCGGGTCTTCGGAAAAAGCCGGGGAAACATGGCGCAAGACCCGCGCCTGCAAATCGCGGCGGCCGTCGAAAGGGTCGATCAGCCGGCCCTGGCGATCTTCGGCAATGGCATTTACGGTCAGGTCGCGGCGCTTTAAATCGTCGCTCAGCGTGACCTCGGGGCCGGTATGGAACTGGAAGCCGCGATAGCCGGGCGCGGACTTGCGCTCGGTGCGCGCCAGCGCGAATTCGGCGTGCGTGTCGGGGTGCAGAAAAACCGGAAAGTCGCGCCCGACCGGGCGAAAGCCGCGCGCGGCCATAGCCTCGGGCGAGGCGCCAACGACGACGAAGTCGTGCTCGTCGGCTTCCAGGCCCAGCAGTTCGTCGCGGATGGCCCCACCGACCCGGTAAACGTCGAGCCCTTCGAGCCGCGGATCATCGGCCCAGCCGGGTTGACGATCCGCAGGGCTCACCAGGTTCGGGCCGACCGGTAGCGCTGGTAGCGGACGTTGCGGTCGTTCGGGTCAAGCCACTCGGGTGCTTTCTCGCTGACGCCCCAGGGGTCGATGCCCAGGCGTTCGAAGCCGTTGTCGGTGCAGACGCTGTCGAGTTGCAGCGACTTGAAATTATCCGTTGAAAAGGGCTTGCCGGGCACGAGGTCGAAGATTCGTGCCTGCAGCCGGCCGAGCGCATCGGGCAGGCCGATCACCACTCTTTTTAGCTTGCGCTGTTCGGCAATCCAGTCGACCAGTTCTTTCAGTTTCCAGACCTCGGCGCCACACAGCTCGTAGGTTTCCGAAAGGTTTTCACGAAGCTCGAGCACGCGCATGAAGGCTTCGACCACATCATCGATGAAGGCCGGCGAGAGCCTGGCGTCGGGTCGCGCCAGCGGCAGCAGCGGGGAAACCTTGAGCAGGGTCGAGAAGCGGTTCAGAAAACTGTCGTCGCGGCCGAAAATGACCGACGGCCGGAAGATCGTCCAGTCCAGCCCCGATTCGCGAACCCGCTGTTCGGCCTGGCCGCGCGTTTTCAGATAAAAACTCTCGCCGCGCCCGGCGTTGAGCGCGCTCATCTGGATGAATCGGCGCACGCCCTTCTGACTGCAGGCGGCAATCGCCGTTTCCACCAGTTCGACATGGGCCCGGTAAAAGCCGCTGCCGTCGGAGCCGCGCTCGTTGAGAATGCCGATCAGGTTGATCAGCGCGTCGTGGCGGTCCAGCGCGGCGGCCAGCAGCTGTTCATCGTAGGGGTCGAATTGCACCAGCTTCAGCCGCGGCACGATCTCGAGTTGGCGCGCGGCCGGCTTGTGGCGGGTCACGACGGTGATCGCGTGGCCGGCTCTGCTCAAGCGGCGGGCCAGGTGCCGACCGACGAAACCCGAACCACCCAATATCAGAATTTTCATGGTCTGGATCCACTCGTTGCGATGTGAACCATTGTACGCAGGAAAGCTTTGGGCCGGGTTTGGGCACCCCGAAGTTCAGCGTGCGTCCGACCTGGACTGCCGATCACGCCAGCATTGGCCCGGGTCGAGCGCGTCAGCTGATGGACCGGAGCAGCTCGGGATCGTGGCCCGGTTCGATCCGGGCGATGCCGTGGTCGCGGAAATGTTGCTCCAGCTCGCCAATGGCTTCGGCATGCAATGGATAGTAATGGTTGAGTGCGCCATCGATGACGGCGCTGCAGGCAATCAGGCCGACCGACGGGTGCTGGTGCGACCAGGCCCGGTTCGGCCCGCTCTGCCGCCCGGCCGGTTGCAGGACCCAGCCGCCGTGCTCGTCCATTCGAGGACTGTCGACCCTTTGTGCTTCGACATCGCGCTCGTTGAGCCGGGTCCGCCAGGCCACCAGGTGGTTTTCCAGCAGCGCCGTTGTTTGGCGAAAGGCTCGCAGCCACAGCGCGTATTGCTCAATATCCACGCTGGCCTGGCGCAACGTTTGAAAAGGAATCTCCCAGCCGCGGGCCTCGAGGTTCCAGTCAGCGACCAGGCCGGCCGGAAGTTCCAGCTGCACCGGCTGGTCTGGACTCAACAGTGCGTGCTCCACCGGCGGCCAGAACGGGTCCAGCCCGGCCCCGGCCAGCTGCATCTTGAGCAGCGCCATCAGGTCGGTTTCGGTCATCAACTGGCCATGCACCGGGTCCAGGCCCGTCAGTTCGGCCAGCGTGCCCATTGCCGGCGGCTTGAGGCCGCCGTGCTCGAACAATCGCCGCTCCAGCGCCGATTCCAGTGCCGGGCCGAGCCGCGGCGCCTGTTGTTCGGTCAGAGCGAGCAGAATCGGCAGACACAGAAACAGGCCCTGGGGCGGCAGTCGGTACGGTCCCAGCGTGGCGTGCGACATCTGGCCGCGCGGCGTGCCGATCGAGGTGATGCCGGGCGCAAAGGCCTTGTCCAGGCTCGCCAGATTGAGCATGGCAGCCCACGGCGTATGCTGCGGACTGGTCAGCTGACCGGGTTCAAGCAGTGCCGGGCCGGTGACCAGGTGACCGTCGACGACCTCGGCAACACAGGCCGCCAGGTCATCGGCGATCAGCCTGCCCAGGCGTTCACTGGCTGGGCGGTCGAATTCGAAACGCGCGTCGGTCGACGCCGGGCGCACCTCAAAACCGGCCAGCAGGCGTATATGATGTGGCGCGGCGCTCATCGAAGATCCAGCGCGCCGTCCGATGGAGGTTTCGGTATGTCGGGCACGAATACAAGTTTCGACAACGGCCGGGATGGCCTGGAAGTGATATGACGCATACGATTGCACAATGGCGCATTCAGCGCTTCGGCGAACTTTCTACGGCTGATCTGTACGCACTGCTGGCCGTGCGCGTTGCGGTTTTTGTCGTGGAGCAAGATTGTCCCTACCAGGATCTCGATGGACTCGATGATATCGCGTTGCATGTCAGCGGGTGGTCGGGCGATGGCCGGCCGCTGGCCTACGCGCGCATCCTGCCGCCGCACAGCCGCTTCGAACAGCCCTCGATCGGCCGGGTGCTGACCGCGGCACCGGCGCGCGGCCTGCGCTTTGGCGTTGGCCTGATGCGCCGTTCCATCGATGCCACCCGAGAAGTCTATCCGGGCCGCGACATCAGGATTTCGGCCCAGTGCTACCTGGAGCGTTTTTACCGCTCGTTGGGGTTTCAGAGCGCATCGGCGCCGTATGAGGAAGACGGCATCCCGCACCTGGAAATGCTGTTGCCCGCTGACGCCGATGCCGTGGATACCGACCCGGGCTGAGCAGCGAGATTGGGCCCGTCCCGCTCAGCGCTTGTTCGTCGCCAGTCGACCGGTGGCGACCGGGTCGGGGGGGCTTGGCACGGCTTAGAACAGCGAGAAAGGCGTCTTTCCGCTGCCGCCGGGCGCGCTGCGGCCCGCGCGGCGGCGGCGCCGCATTCTCGACAGCAAGGCCTGCTCGCGGGCCTGCAGGTAGTCGCTGCGGTTGAGTTCCTCGGGGAGCTTGCCCAGGCGCCTGGCCTCGGTCGCACGGTACTGTACGAAATCCTGGTAGGCATCGATTTCGGGTTTGAGTTCGCGGCTGAGCAGTTCGATCATGATCGCATCGTCGAGAAAGCCGATGCCGGGCAGGTAATCGGGGATCAGATCTTCGGGCTGATTGAAATATGCCAGCGCGGCCAGCACGCGTTTGCGGCCCACTTCCTGCATGCCCCAGCCTTCGTCTTCGAGCATTTCGATCAGCACGCTGACCTGGTCGAGCCGCTCACGGATGAAATCCGACGCGTCGCTGTCGCCCACTTCGGTCAGCAGTTTTCTTGCCGCGGCCACGATCTGGTCGGGCGACAGTTTCTTCGAGGTCTCGAGCGCCTTTTTGGCGAGGTTGCGGAAGTGCTCCAAATCCTTGTCGGAAAGGTCCAGTACGATGCGCATGGTCATGATCTTGCTCCAGGGGACTGCGATTTTTTAAAACCTACAATTGAACTTCTTGTTTCGCATCGCATGCCGGCCTGATTACCGGCGTTTACCGTGATGCGCATTCCAAAGCGTCTGGACCGACGAGACGTCCCAGTACAAACGATTGGCCGATAGCATAAACAAATTCACCGGCAAATGCATTGTTCTGATGCAATGGCCGGTCGACAGGCACGAACCCGTTACCCCTTCTGCTGCGACGAGACGAACGGTGTGCTGATTACCGATAGCGGCCGGGCTGGCCCGGCACCGGATGCAGAAAGCCGCGTTGTTCGACCTTGACGTTCGATTGATTCGACAGCACCAGCTCGCCGAGCAGCCGGTACGCCACGCTGGCCGCTTCGCCGCGGTCCAGCGCACCGAGGCGGGCCGCGCCCCGGTCGGAAGCCCGGGACTGCAGGCGCACGTTTTCGCGCCCGCGCGAGCCGATGTCCAGCCGCAGCGGCCAGCTGTCGCTGAACAATTCCGAATCCTCCAGTTCAAGGCTCAGGCTTGCGCTTTCGATGAACAGCGTCTCGTCGTTGCGATTGTGAACCAGCAGCCTGGCCGAAGCCACGGAGTTTTCAAGCTCAAGGCTCTCCAGTTCCAGGCCCGGCGCCTCGTTGTTGATCAGCAGCGGGTTGGCCGAACACCCGGAAACCAGCACCAGGCCGGCAAGAGAGGCGCCCAACAATGCTGCGAGTCCGAGCTTTGGCTTCGTGTCTGGCTTCGGTTTCATGCGGATTCCACTCCCGGATCATGCAAATGACAGCGTACAAGGTGCTGTTCGTTCGTCCCGATGTCGATTGTACGGGGTTCGAGCCGCCGGCAAACCGGCATCGCCCGCGGGCAGCGTGTATGAAAGGCGCAGCCGTCGGGCGGGTCGATCGGCGAGGGCACCTCGCCCTCGAGCACCAGCCGGTCGGCGCGGCGGCCCGGGTCCGGCGCCGGCACCGCGTCAAGCAGCGCACGCGTATACGGGTGGGCCGGCATCGAGTAGATTCGCTCGACGCTCGAGGTTTCGACCAGCTGTCCGAGGTACATGACGCCGACATGGTGGCTGACGTGCTGGACCACGGCCAGGTCGTGGGCGATGAACAAAAATGCCACGCCGAATTCGCGCTGCAGGTCGGCCATCAGGTTCAGCACCTGGGACTGTACCGACACATCGAGTGCCGAAACCGCCTCGTCGGCCACGATCAGCCGCGGCTCCACGGCCAGCGCGCGGGCGATGCCGATGCGCTGGCGCTGGCCGCCGGAAAATTCGTGCGGATAACGGTGCCGGGCATCGATGCTCAGGCCCACGACATCGAGCAACTCGGCGACCCGGCGGTCGCGGCTGGCGGGCGCGCCGATGCGGTGCAGGTCCAGTGGTTCGCGAAGAATGCGCGCCACCGTGCGCCGCGGCGACAGCGCGGCATACGGGTCCTGGAAGATGATCTGCATGTCCTTGCGCGCGGCCTTGAGTTGGCGCGAATCAAGCGTGGTCAGCTCGCGCCCGTCGAGCCGCACGCTGCCCGAGGTCGGTTCGTGCAGGCGCAAGATGGCGCGCCCCAGCGTCGACTTGCCGCAGCCCGATTCGCCGACCAGGCCAAAGGTTTGCCCTGGCTGCAGCGAAAAGCTCACCTGGTCGACCGCGCGCAAAACAGCCCGCGTTCGGCTGAACAGGCCGGCGCGCACCGGAAAGTGCTTGCTCAGCGACCGGACTTCCAGCAGCGGCCTGCTCATGTTGGATCGGCCGGATGAAAGCAGGCTACGCGGCTGGCCCCGTGGCTTTCCAGTGCCGGCTGTTCGGCCCGGCAGCGATCGCTGGCGTGACCGCAGCGCGCCGAAAAACGGCAGCCCGGCGGCAGCGCCGACAGGTCGGGCACCATGCCGGGAATCACCGGCAGGCGCTCCAGCCGGCGGCGGCGAATCCTGGGAATCGCCTCGATCAGGCCCTGGGTATAGCGGTGGCGCGGGGCGCGGAACAGTGCGTCGACCGGCGCCTGCTCGACGACCCGGCCGCAATACATCACCAGCGCCTCGTCGCAGGTCTCGGCAATCACGCCCAGGTCGTGGGTGATCAGGATGACCGCCATGCCCATTTCGCGCTGCAGTTCCACGATCTGTTCGAGCACCTGGGCCTGCGTGGTCACGTCCAGCGCCGTGGTCGGCTCATCGGCAATCAGCAGGCCGGGCCGGCACGACAGCGCCATGGCAATCATGACGCGCTGGCGCATGCCGCCGGACAGTTCGTGCGGATATTCGTCGATGCGCTTTTGCGGCAGCGGAATCCCGACCCGGGCCAGCATCTCGATGGCGCGGTCGCGCGCCTGGCGTCGCGACAGCCGTTCGTGGCGGGCGAGGATGTCGACCATCTGGCTGCCGACGGTAAAGACCGGGTTCAGCGCCGTCATCGGCTCCTGGAAAATCATCGACAGTTCAGCCCCGCGCAGCCGTCGCATCCGGCGCTCGGGCAAGCCGGCCAGGTCGACGGAATCCGGCCCGTCCAGGCGCAAACGCACCGCGCCGGCGGCGATGCGTCCGGCCGGGTGCGGCAGCAGGCCCATGATGGCCAGGCTGGTGACCGACTTGCCGCAGCCGGATTCGCCGACGATGCCCAGCGTCTGGCCGGGCCGGACCTGGAAGGAAACATCGTCGACCGCGCGCACGCAGCCGGCCTCGGTGCTGAAATCAACGCTCAGGTTCTCGACCGAGAGCAATGGCGAGTCGTTGTTTTGCACGATGCTCATCGGCTCGCCCGCTTCGGGTCCAGCGCGTCCTGCAGACCGTCGGAAAACAGGTTGAAGCCCATCACCAGCACGAACAGGAAACTCGAAGCGACGATGAAATTCATGTAGTGCCCGGCCATCACTTCGGTGGTCGATTCGGCAATCATCAGGCCCCAACTCACACCGTCGGCGATCCCCAGGCCGAGAAAGCTGAGGATGACCTCGGACTTGATCGCGGCGACGAACACGATGGTCGCCTGGACCAGCAGAATGTGGAAGGTGTTGGGCACGATATGGCGCACGATGATCACCAGCGGGTGCAGCCCGAGTGCGCGTGCCGCCTCGACGAACTCCAGGTTCTTCAGCTTGATCACCTCGCCGCGCACCAGCCGCGCGGTGGTCGTCCAGAAGGTCGCGATCATCGCGATATGCATGGCCCAGGGGTTGCCCTTGAGTGCAAACGCAACCGCGGCCACGAACAGGTAAAACGGAATCGAGTCCAGCACGCCCTTGATCCACAAAATCACACCGTCGATGAAGGTCTGGGCGAAGTAGCCCGACAGCGCTCCGAACAGCGCGCCCAAAACGGTCGATGCGAGCGCCACGACCAGACCGATCTCGAATGCCGTGCGGGTTGAAAAAATCGCACGCTGAAAGATGTCCTGGCCGAGGATGGTGGTGCCGAACCAGTGCTCGGTCGACGGCCCCAGCCACTGGCCGGCGCCGGTCTGCGACCACTGCGTGCCCCACCAGCCCAGCCAGACGCCGACGGCAATCACGAAAAATACCGCCACGATGAAAAGCCCGGCCATGGCTGCGCGGTCGCCGGCAAAGCGCTGCAGCGCTCGTCCCCACAGCGATTTGGCCGGTGTCCGCCGAGGTGGCGCGGCTGGCTCCAGTGCCGCGTCGGCGCCCGGGTTCATGTCCGGCGGCCGAATGCTCATTGGCCGGCATCCCGGGCGAAGTCCGCGTCGGCCGGCCCGGTATTGATCAAGGTCGGCATCATTTCAACGAAACCCTTGGGTCGACCAGCTTGTAGAGGATGTCGTTGATGATCAGGATGAACACGAACAACACCGCGGTCAGCCCGACTACGGCCTTGAGAATGGGCTGGTCGCCGGAGGTGATCGCGTCATAGGTCACCTTGCCGACGCCGGGGATGCCGAAATAGCTCTCGATCAGCAGGCTGCCGGAAATCACCACCAGCGGAATCGAAAACATCACCCGGGTGATGATCGGAATCATCGCGTTCATCAGCACGTTTTTCCACAGGATGGCAAGCGCGCTGGCACCGAAGGCGCGCGCCGTGCGCACGTGGTCGCGGCCCATCTCCTCGACCAGCACGGCGCGGAAAAAGCGCGTGTTGTAGCCCAGCGCCACGAAGACCGAAGCCAGCGTCGGCACGGTCACGTAGTGCAGGTAGCTGGGCAGGTTGTGCACGTTCCAGCCGCGCACCGGAAACCAGCCCAGCACCACGCCGAACAGCACCTGGAAGGCAATAATCACGACCAGGAAGCTGATCGACATGCCGACCACGGCAAAGCCCATGATCGCCTTGTCGATCCAGCCGCTGCGGTGCCAGGCCGCGATCAGCCCCAGCACAATGGCGAGCACGTTGCCCAGCACAAAGCCCGGCGCCAGCAGCGCCAGCGATATCGGAATGGTGCGCAGCAGGATCGACGAGACCCGCTCGCCGGTCGAATCGGAATAGCCGAACTCCAGCCGCGCCAATTCGGAAAGATAATTCCCGTAGCGCAGCCAGAACGGCTGGTCGTAGCCCAGCTGCGAACGCAGCTCGGCAATCTCGGCCTCGGTCGGGTTCTTGCTCAACAGCTCGTAGGTCTGGTCCGGCCCGAAATACACCATCAGCGTAAAGCTCACCAGCGTCACGCCGAGAATCAGCGGGACGCCGCCGATCAGTTTGCGCAGCGTGTATTGGAGCAGTTCCATCTAACAGGTCGCCAGGGGCTCAGCAGCGTAGGCCGGCGGCCATGATAACTTCAAAAGCCGCCAGCCGCCCTCGCTGCGATCGCCTGATGCACAAACCCTGGGCGTGGTACAGCTTGATCTTGTTGCCGGACGGATCGTGCAACACGGCTTCGCGCCATAGATCGCGCCAGTCAGTGGGCATCTGGTCGAATTCGATGCCGCGCTCGACCTGTTCGCACGCCTATTCGTCCGGTCGCTCGCTTTCGAAGTCGATTGATCGCGCCGTTGCCGAATGCATTGCCGCCGATCGGCGTCTCGATGACCAGGCGCTTGCCGTCGACCGAGGCCTTGTCAAGCGGCAGGCCGACGGCGCCCTGGCCGGGACGTCCATGCGGCCTTCCAGCTTGCGGCCGTCGGTTTCCAGGTAATAGATGATGCCGAGCTGCCGCTGACCCAGGTCGAGTACGCCGCACCAGTCGCCGGCCGGCCACGGCGGCTGTGCGCCAAATAACATTGCAGAAAGTGCGGTGAGCAACAGCGCAGATGAAACTCTGAAAGTTGATGCAAACCTGGAGATCCCTCTGGATCATCGAGGAAGAGCAAGCTTTTTGAAGTGCAATCGAAATGGTTTCCGCGTGGCGCATTAATCCGGTACGCCGTCAATCCACTGGCGCAGGCTGGCGACGTGCCTGGCGAAGGCCTCGCGGCCTGACGGGGTGAGTTGCAGCAGCGTTCGCGGACGCTTGCCTTCGAACTCCTTGACGATCTCGACGTAGCCGGCATCTTCGAGCCTGGCCAGGTGCGAAGACAGGTTGCCCTTGGTCAGGCCGGTCTGCTTTTGCATGAAAAGAAAGTCACAGGCCTCGATGACATAGAGCTGGTTGAGAATCCGCAGCCGGGCCGGCTCGTGGACCAGCCGGTCGACATTGCCCAGTGCTTGCGTCGGGTCACGGTCACGCGCCATGCGAGGCTCCATCTTCGGCCGGATGTTGGCGGACGAATCGACGCACCAGCACCAGCCCGGTGACGACAATCAAGCTGCCGCTGAAATACCAGCTCGCGCCGTAGGCCAAGCCGAAGCGCCATTCGATGACGCCGCCGACAACGACGATGCCGGCATGGATGAACCAGCGCCGGATGCCGAACAGCGACGCCGCCAGTGCCAGTGGAAGTGCGAAACAGCCGGTCACCACCAGCGGGCGGGCGTTGGCCGGATAGTCGATCCAGCCCAGCGCTCGCATCGCGATGATCCCGAACACGGCGGCGACAAGGGCCAGCAGCGTCAGCCATCGCCAGGCCTTGAGCTGCGCCCGGCGCTCGGCACGCAGGCGCACGTGGCCGATGCGCGGCTCGATCAGCCGCCGCTGGGCCTGTTCGAAAGCGAGCACGCCGACGAAAAAGACGATCACCGGCATGTAGTCGAGATCGGCGTGCAGCATCAGGCCGATTGCGACCAGGAACGCGCCGATGAAGACATCGAACAGGCCGTGGTCGATCCGGCTCCGGTACGCCGAGCGCTCGAGTTGATCGAGGTGTCCGGTGGAAGTCACGCGCCGGTCTCCGGGTTATTGCCGACGAATTGGTACAGCACCCGGCAGCCGGCTGCCGATATCAGCAGCGTCGCGGTGATCCAGCCGATGCCGGCCGGCAGGCCGGTGATTGCCGCCAGCAATGGGGTCAGCACGATCAGCAGTCCATAGCTGATGAAGCGCGGCAGCCGCAACAGCCAGCCGGCCGCAGCAGTGCCGACGCCGACGATGATGGCCATCTGGAATTGTGGCGTCTCGGCCAGCCAAGCCATTGGGCCGGTCGAAACAATCGGCGAATCCATGTCGCCCAGCCTGGCGACAATGAACGCCAGCCCGAACACTGCCAAAGCTGCCGCCTTGCGCGCCGTACTGATCTGCTCCAGGCGCATCGGGCTCAGCCGGACATGCCCGGCGCGCGGTTCGACGACGCGTCGATTGAACAATTTCAATAGCGGCTGCTTGGCAAGCACCAGCGGAAAAAGGGCCAGCACGAACCACTGCGAAAGCGTAAACACCAGCGCAAATACCGCCACCGCCGCGGCCAGAAGCAGGTCGAAAAAGCCGTGATCCACGGCCGTGCGGTACGTGCGCTGTTCCAGCACATCGAGGCTGGGGGCTTGAATTGGCATCGTCAGCCTCCCGGGACTGTTGCTGCGAAACAAAATGCAGATTATTACAAACCGGTTTGTGATGCAAACCAATAAATCGGCCGAGAGCGGTTTTAATGAATCGACATCGCTGAATCGCTGACGTGTTGAAGTGTTTAAGTGTTGAAATGTTTGTCAAGGTCATGACCGAGCCGGGCGCGTTCGCCGGAACTTCATCCGGAAGCTGCCCTGTTTCATTGCCTTGCCTGCTGCGCCGGGCGCCCGTCGGTGGGCTCGTGAAAACCTGAAGCCGGCATTGCATGGCGCACCGTTATCGTTCATGCTTTAAGTCCTGCAAATCGATGCCGGGCGCCGGTTTGACGCCTGCGTCCGGATTCAAGGAGCGTAGCCATGGAATTGTTCGGCAAGTCCGTCATCGGCGCTACCCTGCTCGCCACGCTGATCGCCTGCGCGACCTCGCCGCTGGGCCGAAGCCAGTTCGTGCTGATTCCATCCGAAGACATGGCCCGGATCGGCCAGAATTCATTCGTCCAGCTCAAGCAGCAGCAGCCGATCCTCGACAGCGGGCCGCAGGTGGCCTACGTGCAGTGCGTGGCCGACGCGATCACGCCACTGGTCGAAACGCCGAGCGCATCGGCCGAATGGGAGATCGCCGTGTTTCGTGACGACACGGCCAACGCATTCGCGCTCCCGGGCGGAAAGATCGGCGTGTATACCGGCATGCTGAACCTGCTCGAAGGCCAGGCGGAGCTGGCGACGATCATTGGCCACGAGATTGCGCACGTCGTGTCCCGGCATGGCGCCGAACGTGTCTCCCAGCAGTTCGCTGCCTCCCAGGCGATGCAATTGACCGAGGCACTGGTCGTGGGGCAGCAGACGAGCACTTCCGAGCAGCAGCTGATGGGCTTGCTCGGCCTTGGCGTACAGGTTGGCGTGATGCTGCCGTATTCGCGCACGCACGAGCGCGAAGCCGACCTGGTGGGCCTGGACCTCATGGCCGAGGCCGGTTTCGACCCCAGGGCTGCAATCGAGGTCTGGCAGAAGATGGAGCAGCGCTCGGACGAGCGCCCGGCCGAATGGCTGTCGACCCATCCACACCCGCAAAGCCGCATCGACGAACTGCGTGAGCGCATGCCCGATGCGATTGCGCTTTACGAACAGGCGCGCAGCCAGGGCCGCCGGCCCGACTGCCGGTAGTCGGTAGTCGGTAGTCGGTAGTCGGTAGTCGGTAGTCGGTAGTCGGTAGTCGGTGGTCGGTGGTCGGTGGTCGGTGGTCGGTGGTCGGTGGTCGGTGGTCGGTCCAGCGTTCGATTGGAGGCAAGCCAAATAGTTGATGATTGACCGCAACAGCAGGGAGGGCTTCCTGGCGCACCGTTCTCTGCGTTTCGCGGACCTGCAACAGCCGGGTCCAGCCGGTTACCGGCTTTCGGGCCGGTGGTCTTGCGCTGACCCGATCAACCGAGCCGAATTGAACAGGCTGCATGCGCTCATCCCGGATGCCTCGCCGCCTTGTCGCCGTGCTCATCGCAACGGCGGCAACGTTGCGCGACGCCATTCTATGCCTGGCCCTGGTCACGAGACACGGGGTAAGCTGATGTGGGCCTGATGCGTCGCCGTACGAGGATGTTGTGCTGACCGGGCAACAAGGCGTTGAACCTGCCATTCGAACGCGGCCGGGCTTGCCGAAACCAAATCAAGCCGGTGTAATGTAAGGATATGGGTGCATACCGAAAGCTTTTGCGGAGGCTCGTGTCATGAACTTCAGGATCTTTGCAATTTCGATCATGATTTCGCTTGTCTGGGCGCTGAGCGGTTGTGATCGGGCCGCCGAGGATGAAGGCGCGCAGGGCGATGGCGGATCAACCCAAGCGGGGCCGGGCCAGCCGGCCGCGGCGGTCGAAGTCGGCTTCATCGAGCTGCAGCCGATCGCCATCAGCCGAACCAACGAACTGCCTGGCCGGGTCGTGGCCTACCAGGTGGCCGAAATCCGGCCCCAGGTCAGCGGCATCATCCAGTCGCGCCTGTTCAAGGAAGGCTCGTATGTCGAACAAGGCCAGCAGCTCTATCAAATCGATCCGGCCCGCTACGAAGCCGATTACGCAATGGCCGAGGCCGGCCTGGCCGATGCGCAGGCACGCAATGAAAACGCGGTTCTGGTGTTTAACCGCTCCAAAAGGCTGCTCGAGGAAAATGCGATCAGTCGCCAGGCATACGACGATGCCCTGTCACGGCTCAACCAGACCCGGGCCGCGGTCGGCCTGGCCGAGGCCGAAGTGAAAAGAGCCCAAATCAACCTCGACTACACTCGGGTCCATTCTCCGATCAGCGGCTACATTGGCCCTTCGGCCCTCACCACGGGCGCGCTGGTCTCGGCGCAGCAGCAGTTCGCGCTGGCCACGGTTCGCCAGCTCGATCCGGTGTACATCGATTTGTCTCAAACCGCGGCCCAGGCCCGAATGCTGCAGGCGCGTCTCGCTGAAGCCAGGCTGGATGACATGGACAAGACCACATTCAAGGTCACGCTGTACCCGGGAAATTCCTCGCGCCGCTATCGGCATGAAGGTACGCTGGATGCCACCGACCTGGCCGTCGACTCGCGCACCGGCGCCATTCGGCTGCGCTCGACCTTCCCGAACCCGGACCGACTGCTGCTGCCGGGGCTGTTCGTGCGCGCCTCGGTCGAAGATGTCGGCCGGTCCAGGGAAATCCTCATCCCGCAAAAAAGCGTTCGAATCGAGCCGAACGGCGAACAAAGCGTCTGGGTGATCGATGCCGACAACACGGCGGTCAAACGCTCCATCCGCACCGGCGCGGCCCACGGCAACCACTGGGTGGTCTTGAATGGCCTGGAGCCGGGCGAACGGCTGATCGTCGAGGGCACGATGAACCTGCGCGAAGGCGCTCCGGTCAAGCCCGAGAAAATCGAGATCGACACCGATCAGCTGGAAAAGGACGTGCCGCCGGACACCTTGAACGAACAAGTACCTGCGCCCGAAGATCCACCGCCGGCGAACAGTGAGGATGCGCACGGCGAGTCGGCGGCCGCCATTGCCAGCGAAGCGGAACAAGAAACCCGCGGCCAGCGGCAATAAGCGATGTTTTCCCGGTTCTTCATTGCGCGTCCGATTTTTACCTGGGTGATCGCGTTTTTTATCATGGGCTTCGGCATTTTCTCTCTGTTCCAGCTGCCGGTTGAACAGTATCCGGAAATCGCGCCGCCCCAGGTATCCATCACGGCGACCTATCCGGGGGCGTCGGCCCAAACCATCGAGAACACCGTCACCCAGGTGATCGAGCAGAATCTCACCGGCATCGACAATCTGCGTTATATCGAGTCCGAAAGCTCATCATCCGGGCGCGCCACGATCACCTTGACCTTCGAGCCCGGAGCAGACCCGGACATTGCCCAGGTGCAGACCCAGAACAAGGTCTCCCAATCGCTTTCCTCATTGCCCGCCATCGTCCAGGAGCTGGGTGTGCCGATCGAGAAGGCCGGCAGCAGCTTCGCGCTGATCGCCGGATTTTATTCCAAAGACGGTTCGATGACCCGCAATGATATTTCCGATTTCCTGTCATCCGAACTCGAAGAGCCACTGAGCCGGGTCGACGGCGTGGGTCGCATCCAGTCGTTCGGGCCCGAGCACGCCATGCGCATCTGGCTGAATCCGCACAGCCTGAACAACTACAAGCTGACCGCGGTCGACGTCATCAATGCCATCGAAGAGCAAAACGTGCAACTGGCCACCGGCGAGATCGGCGGTGTGCCGGTGGTCCAGGGGCAGCAGATCAACGCCACGATTACCGTGAAATCGCTGATGTCGAGCGCGCAGGAATTCGAGCGCATCTTGCTCACCGTGCTTGAGGATGGCTCATCGGTCACGCTCGGCGACGTCGCGCGGGTTGAGCTTGGTGCAGAAAGCTATAACATCATCGGGCGCTGGAATCGGGAGCCGGCCTCGGGCATCGCCATCGAGCTGGCTTCGGGCGCCAATGCGCTGGAGACCATCCAGGCGGTCAAGGACCGGATCGCGGATTTCGAGCCGATCATTCCGGAAAGCCTGGTGCTGGTCTACCCCATCGACATCTCGCCGTTCATCAGAACCTCGATCTACAACGTCGTGCTGACGCTGGGCCTGGCGATTGTGCTGGTGGTGCTGGTCATCTACGTATTTCTGCAGAGCATGCGGGCAACCTTTATTCCAGCCATCACGATTCCGATCGTGCTGCTGGGGACTTTCGGTTTTTTGCTGCTGCTGGGCTACTCGATCAATGTGCTGACGCTTTTTGCGCTGGTTCTGGCCATCGGCATGCTGGTCGACGATGCCATCGTCGTGACCGAAAACGTCGAAAGGCAACTCGAGGAAGACCGCGATTTGCAGCCTGAACAGGCGGCCCAAACCGCGATGAGCGAAATATCCGGCGCGCTACTCGGTACAACGGTGGTGATCTGGGCGGTGTTCTTGCCGATGATGTTCTTCGAAGGGTCGGTCGGTGCGATCTACCGCCAGTTTTCGATCACCATTTCGGCGGCCATGGGTATTTCGCTGTTCATTGCCTTGACGCTCTCGCCAACCCTGTGCGGAAAAATTCTCAGGTCCGGGGAGCGGGGCGCGCGTACGGGTTTCTTCGGGCTGTTCAACCGGTGCTTTGCCCAGCTGCGCCGCGGCCACAAGCGGCTGATGGACCAGCTGCTGGAAAACCGGGTCGTTCTCCCGCTTGTTTTTCTGTTTCTGGTCATCGCCGCCATCGTTATTTTCACCCGCATCCCCACATCTTTTTTGCCCGACGAAGACCAGGGTCGCATGTTTACGCTCGTGACCGGACCGCCCGGAAGCGGCATCGAACAGACCATCGAAAAAGTCAAGAAGGTTGAGGATTTTTATCTCGACCAGGCCGGCGATGCGGTCGAAGGGCTTTTTGCCGCCGCCGGCTTCAGCTTTGCCGGGCGCGCACAGAACGTCGGAATTGCGTTTGTCAAGATGAAGGAATGGGGTGAGCGCGGCGAGGACAACAGCGTGTTCGCAATCCGGGATCGGGCCTTCAAATCGCTGTCGCAGGTGCGCGACGCCATGATTTTCCCCATCGTGCCGCCGCCGGTCAGCGAGCTTGGCAACGCCACCGGTTTCGAATTTCAGTTGATCGACCGGGCCGGGCTTGGCCACCAGGCATTGGTGGATGCGACCGACCGCTTTCTGCAGCTGGCCAGTCAAAGCCCGCTGTTAACCGAAGTCCGCTTCAACGGGCTGTCGGATGCGCCCGAATACGATATTGACATCGACGACCTCAAGGCGCGCGCCCTGGGCGTCTCGCTGGCAACGATCAACCGCACCTTGAGCGCAACGCTGGGAAGCGTTTTCGTCAATGACTTTCTCGACCAGGGCCGAATCAAGCAGGTCTTCGTCCAGGCCGACGCGCCCTATCGAATGCTGCCGACCGATATCGATGACTGGTACCTGCGCAACGATGCCGGAGACATGGTCCAGCTGGCCGAGATCGCTTCGGGAAAATGGGCCTATGCATCGCCGAAGCTGACCCGCTTCAACGGATCGTCTTCGCGCGAAATCCAGGGCTCCATGGTCCAGGGCGTCAGCTCCGGCCAGGCCATGCAGGAAGTGTTGCAGCTTGCCGAAAAACTTCCCGACGGGCTGGAGGTCGCCTGGACCGGTCTGTCGTATGAAGAGCGCCAGGCAGGCGCAAATACCGGGCTTCTTTACGCATTGTCGGCGCTGGCCGTCTTTTTCATCCTGGCCGCACTGTACGAAAGCTGGGCCATACCCATTTCGATCATGCTGGTCGTGCCGCTGGGCATTTTTGGAGCGGTGCTGGCGACTTGGCTGACCGGCCAGGGCAACGACGTCTATTTCCAGGTCGGCCTGCTGATCACCATTGGCCTGGCAGCCAAAAACGCGATCCTGGTCGTTGAGTTTGCCAAGATCAATTTCGAACGGGGCATGAGCGCCTATGATGCCGCCTTTGATGCTGCGCAAACGCGTTTCAGGCCGATCCTGATGACTTCCCTGACATTCATCCTGGGCGTGTCCCCGCTGGCTTTTGCCTCGGGCGCCGGTTCAGGTGCGCAGAATGCAATCAGCATCGGCATCCTGGGCGGCATTACCACCACAACGTTGTTCGTCGTCGTATTCGGCCCGTTTTTCTTTATCTGGGTTTACCGGCTGTTGCAAAAAGAGGCGAGCGAAGATCGCACAGCTTCGTAAGCACCCGCTTGCGCTGCATTCGGCCGCAAAACGTCCCATTTCGAAATCTTATGCAACGTTGGGTAAAGATGCTGTGCATTGGACAACATGCAAGGTGGAGGAACTCGCCGCCAGGAAGTGATTCAGGAGTAATATCAAGACGGGCCGCGGGACACTGTCCTAAAGTCAATCAACTCAAACCGAAGATCAATCCAGGGAGAAGACCAGCCATGAACAAGCCTGAAACCGGGAATTTGCATCCGCCGCGTGCAGCGGCTCGCCTGACAAGTGCATTGTTTGCGCTTTTGTTCGCGCTGGGCGGTGGCGCCGTATTGACCGGATGCGAGGACAAGGGTCCGGCCGAAGAGGTCGGCGAGAAGATCGATGAGGCCGCGAAAGAAGCGGGTGACAAGATCGAAGATGCGGTCGACGAGGTTGAAGAAGAAACCGACGGCGGCTGAGTCTCACGAAGACCTTTGCTGAACGATTTCACCGCAACAGGCGGTGCTATGGAACCATGACTCGCCACGGCACTGGCGAGTATGGTTTGGCGAGCTTCCGGGGTCGCTGGCTCAAGCCTCTTTTGCAGCATCGTTCTACCCCGGCGCTCCAGGCTGACACGCAGTGTCTGCTTTGTCGTCGCCTCGGATCGTGGGTCTCAGCGCAGGACAGGCCGAAAGTTCCACCAGGCAATTTCAATGACGGACTCCTGGGCGAAGAACGCCAGGGCGGCCTCCGGGCGCCCGTCGCAATCGCATGCGTGCTCACGGATGCGTAATCGATCCGGCGTAGAAAATTTTGCAATCGGAGTCTGTAATCGTCTGCACGCCGCGCTTGACAAGGTCGAGCATCGGCCCGGCGGCAGAGACCAGGAAGTTGGGCCGCTCGATCTCGGGTTCGTCAAAAGGGCCGCTGATTTTCTGTTCAACGACCGCGCAGCCATGCCGGTCGACCACCGCCACTCGCATGTCGTCGAAACGGTAATCGACGAAGTCCAGCGCGCCGGCCAGGGCCAGGCGGTTTTTCCCGGTGCGAAAAGCCACGTCGCGCGCCTGCGCCACACCGCCTTCAACAGTCCATTCCGAGACGACCCGGTCAATTGCGGTGCTGCCGTCGCTGCCCCCAAGGAGGCCACTGAATGCATACCCGCGGGTGGCGGCAAGGCCCAGCGGACCGCCAAGAAATATGGCGCCGATATCGACCAGATTGAAGCGCTGGGTATCGGCATAGTTGTCGAGTTCTTCATCCAGGTCGTATCCGTCAAGGACAAGCCCGTCGGAACCCATGCTGAATGTGCCCGCGACCGTTTCCCGCACCTTCCGCCACGTTGTGCCGCCGGCGTCCAGTTCCAGTTCAAGATTCATCTTGCCGCTTGCGGATTGTTCCAGTGTCAGCGCGGCACTCAAGGCAGCAAGTTCAAGTTCCGAGATCGTGCCTTGCAAATTGAATCGGGGTGTGTCCGACGAAAGATCGGTTTCGAATCTGCCCGATGCCCGGCCTTCGAAGACCCTTGCGCTGAAGTCTTCCAGAGCGATTACGCCGTTTTCGGCGTGAATCTGCGCCGACAAGCCGGTCGCCACAAACGCCTCCTGGCTGACGGACCCGCATGTCAACTCGCCTTCGGTCGCGAGCGTTGCAAGTGCCTGCTCGACCAAGCCGCCGGCGTGGCGGATCGAGCGCATAGCCAGATCGCAGTGTTCAAACTCCCATTCGAACCCGGAGGGCTGGTCGAGCCATGTCAGCCGGGCATCGGATACCCGCAAATGCCGCAATGACAGCTGGTCGAGTGTTCCCGGCTCGCCGTTGCCTGGAGGCACGCCTGGGAAAATATTGAATACGCCCGGGGCGTAGCGCTCGAACGTCAGCGTCGGCCGCTCGATGTGCAGTTCAAGCGGCCGAACCGTGCCGACCAGCAGGCTCAATGTTGCCAGTCGCACACTGAGGCGATCGGCAACAGCCACGACCTGCCCTTGCGTGCTCAGTTCGAGGTCTGCAAGCGTGACATTCAGCCCGGGAAACAGTCCCGGCTGCAGCGGCTGGGCGATTTTGACCTGCATGCCCAGCGCATCGCCAAGCCTTGCCTCGACGCGTTCGGTGGCCCACTCGGTTTTGACAATCAGCCAGGCGGCCAGCAGGACCGCCAGCATCAAAATGCCCAGCGCCGAGAGCGCCAGGAACACAAGTCGTATTGGATTTGCAATCACAGACCCGACAGTAACAGAACCGTGGTCGCATGGGAAATCGCGGTTCGCTTCACGATTCGATTACCGATTCGCTTGCCGGTTGGCATCGTGGCCCAGCCAGGACAGGCATTGCGTCGATGTTTTAAGCGCCCGAATTCCTCCAGTCTACGGATTCCTTGCCGGAATCCCGCGAATCAGGCGTTTATGCCTGCTATAACCCTGTACGCTATGGGCTCCAAGCTTCTCTGGGGGAGGTTTCCTCGTCTACACTGCCAATGAAAGACTGCTTGCTGCAAAGAGATTGATGGCCTGGATGCTGGCGCTCGGTCTCATTTTGGCCAGCGGTATCCAGATTGCCGATGCAAATTCTGAACTGGATGCCCAAACGGTCCGCCAGCGGCTTGACCATGCGCGGGAAATCAGCTATCGGCAGCACTGGCAGCAAGCCCAGACCCTGCTCGATGAACTTGCGCCCCACGTCGATTCGTTCGAGCCGCGCGAGTTCGTTGACTTCCACCTGCTTGAAGCTCGTCACTTGTCGCTGGCCGATCGTTCCCGCGAGGCGCTGGAACGGGCCGCCATGTTGCTTGAACGGCCACTGGCAGGCGAACAGCGCCTGAAGGTACTGCAATTCAGTGCCAACATGGCGGTGCTGTTGCGCGAGTACGAGGTGGCCTTCGAGCATCTTCTGGATGCACTGACCATCGAATCCGGTATCAAAGACCCGGCAGCCGGTATTGCCACCTACAACATGGCCGCCTACATGTTTGGCAAGGTCGGCGAACACGAGCGGGCCATCGAGTACGGCGAAGAAGCCATTCGTCGCGCCATCGAGCTGGAGCAACCGAACCAGGAGTGCATCACCAGGCAGCGGATTTCACCGGTTTTCAAATGGGCCGACCAACCCGAGCAGTCCGAGGCGCAATATCGGCGCGGCATCGAGGTCTGCAACGAAATTGGCAACGATCTCTTCGTTGGGGTCTTGCAGCATGGCCTGGCGGATCTACTGCGTCGACAGGGCCGTGGCGCCGAAGCCGCTGAGTTGGCCGAATCGGCCATTTCCATGCTGGAAGATTCGGTCTATCCACTCGGGGAGTACGAAGCTCGCCTGGTGCTCGCCGAAACACTTTACGACCTGGGCGCCATCACGGCGGAGAGGCGGGCAGGCTTTGAGGATATGGCCGAGTACTTCCGGGCCAACAAGCTCTGGGATCAGGCCGCGCGCATGGAGCGGCTGCGGGCCCGGGTCGCGGAAGATCGAAATGAGCCTGAACGCGCCCTGGAATACTATCGCCGCCACCTTGACGCTCGCGAGCAATTTCTGGACCACGATCGGTCGATGCGGCTGGCCTACCTGGAAATCGAGTTCGATACCCGGCTCAAGGAACAGCAGATCGGGCTGTTGCAGGAAGATGCCCGGGTTGCGCAGATCGAAGCGACGGCAGCCAATCAGCAGCGCCGCCAGCGCACCGCCATCCTGGTTCTGTCGATGCTTGTCGCGGTGCTGCTGGCGATCTTGATGATCAACGCCTTCAGGGGCCGGCGCTATTTTCGCCACCTGTCCCGACACGATCACTTAAGCGGCCTGGCCAATCAGGGCTGGTTTTTCGAGCGCGCAGAATTTCTGTTGAAGCAGGCCGGGGACCAGGGTCAACCGATCTTCCTGGTCATGGCCGATATCGATCACTTCAAGCAGATCAATGATGGTTTTGGACACCTTGTCGGGGACCAGGTCCTCGGCCAGGTCGCCCGTCGTCTGCGAGATGCATTTGCCAGCAATTCGCTGGTCGGTCGGGTCGGCGGTGAGGAATTTGCGGTGCTCGTCACTGCTCGAAGCGTCGAGTCGGTGCTGGAGCGCCTCGAACGGCTGCGTCGCGGCGGTCCAGCTTCGTCCCGTGCCGACGATCCACAGGTGACGCTGAGCTTCGGCATCAGTCGCCATCAACACGGCGAGGACCTGGTGGCCCTGCGAAAGCGCGCCGATGAAGCGCTCTACCAGGCAAAGCGGCAAGGGCGCGACTGCTACGTAGTCAGCCCGGAGGCCCGCCAGAGCGAAGGCGATGCCAGTACAGAGCCCGGGAGTCAGATGGCCTAACGTCGGCAGCACTTCAACCCGGGGCTGGCTCTGATTCCGCCTTATCAATGAATGGCTTTTGTTGTAGACGATCTCCTCCCGCTCCGTTGCGCAATGTGGTTGCGATGCAACCTGGGCTGCTGTAATTCCGGGTTTTTGGACCCGAATTGACAATGTCGGATGCGTCAAAAACTCGCCGACAAGCTGTTTTCCTGTCAACCCGGCCGGGCCACTGGATGATTCAGCTTTGTGTCGAACGACGCCGAAATTTGTACTAAAAAATTTTCTTGGCAACCGCAAAAAACGGCGCATACTCGCGTCGTTTTTTGTAGTGGCTGTGGGTCAGGCAGACTGTATTTCATAGGCCGGGAGCCTGTCGCACAGGCTCCTGGAAGGCTCTCTCTCGATCGAAGGGTGGTGAACAAGGCGTGAGCAGGGCGCCGGCATTCTGCTTTGCATCCGGTCCCTGGTGAGACTTTTTTCGACGATGAACGCCAGCTGGTCATTGATTGTCAAGAAACCACAGCCGGCAGCTTGATCTGGGTGGCCACGACCGGCTTGTGGTGCTGGATTTTGCCGACCACACCAACAAGTCTGGGCTGAAGGCCGAAAAGCGGATCGTGTACGAGGCCAAAACCTCAACGGCCACCCGCATGTTTGCCGACCTGATCGCCGCCGAGATTCGCAAAACCAGCGCGTTTGCGGAAGTACTGTGCGAGCCGACCGAGGCGCCTGCCGTCAGGGTGTCCGGCACGATCATTGTTTACAAGGAAGGCAACGCGGCGGCGCGTGCGCTGGTTGGCATGGGCGTGGGCAGTTCGTACTTCGATGCCGAAGTGCTGTTTTCCGATTTGAGCTCCAGCCAGCAGCTGGCCGAAGTGCGGCTGGACAAGAACAGTTGGGCTCTTGGCGGGGGGCTGGCCGCGGGCCAGACCGTGGAGCATTTTATGCAGGGCGCAGCCAAAAAGATCGCCCGTGAACTTGCAGAGGCCAAGGTCGGCAGCAATGGCGTCCGGATCGAGACGGCCGGCGCCGCGAAGTAACACGCCAGAAGTCCGCGGCCCGGCCCGGCCGGGTTGCGGGTCGTCTGTATTGCCTGTCCTGTCAATCTGATAAATTATGTATATGCTTGATCCATCGGATTCTCAGACCCCGTTTCAGCAGGTATTGAGAAGATGGGCAAACGATCGATCCTGAAACTCTCGCCGAGTACCCGGCAGTCACTGTCGCAAATACGGCCGCGAATGCGCGGGCTTTTTCACCTGGTTGCCGCAATCGCGGCGTTGCCGACGGCTTTGAGTTGGACCTTGTCGGTGCAGCCCGGGCAGCCGCGGTTGGCGGTGGCGGCTTTCTCCGGTGGCGTGGGCGCGATGTTCGCTTTCAGTGCGCTGCTGCATTTGCGCGCCTGGCGCGCCGAGCTGCGCGAACGGCTGCTGCGGCTCGATCATTGCGGCATCTATCTGGCCATCGGCGGCACCGGTGTTGCGCTTGCGCTGCTGGGTCTGGAAGGCTGGCCGGGCCGGGCGCTGCTGATTGGCTCGATCATCGGAACGCTTGTGGGCATCGTGATCGAGTGGCTGCCCTTTGCCTCGCCGAAAGGCTTCAATAACGCGGCCTACCTGACCCTGGGCTGGACGTCGCTGGTGCTGCTGCCGTGGCTCTGGAGCGATGCCGGGTCCACGACCGTCTGGTTATTGCTGGTCGGCGGACTGCTTTACACGGTGGGTGCGATCATCGTGGGGCTGCGCCGCCCGAATCCCTGGCCGCGCTGGTTTGGTTATCACGAGCTGTTTCATGCGCTGGTGATTGCCGCGGTCATCATCCATGGCGTAATGCTGGCCAGACTGTTGCCCGACGCGCCAGGCTAGTACTAAACACAGCCAGGAGCCTGTCGGACTTCACGCTGATCTGCTGTTGATGTACTGCCGCGGAAAAGCCGGATCGGGCCAGGTTTGCCGCTCCTTTTCGTTCAATAGCCTTGCTATTCGCCTCAAAAGATCAAAAAATCTGACTCCAGCCGGCTTTCCCTCGCTTTGGATCGGCCAAGCCCGACAGGCTTGGGAATCTAAACAAAAAGCACAGGCATTTTTGCCCGGACCGATCAATAGCGCCAGTTGAATTGCAGGCCCAGAATGTCGACCGTGTTGTCGAACTGGCCGGTCAGCTGATTGCCCTGGGCGATCGAATCGATATTCGAGTCATCGACGAACAGGTGCGCGTAGCCGACATCGATACTGCCACCCGGACCAAACTGGTAGCTGAACCCGGCCGAAACCCAGAACCGGTCGGCATCCGGAATCCGCGGCGAGACGAATTGCGGGTCGTCCTGGGGCGTTTCGTCGAAAGCAATACCGAAGCGCCACTCAAGATATTGCGAGACCTGGTAAGTGGCACCGGTGGAAACGCGGAAAGTATCGTCGTAGTTCAGTTCAAGAGCACCCACTTCGAGCCCGTTGTCGGTATTGACGATGCCCACGCGCTGCAGCGAACTCCATTCGGTCCAGGCAACGTCGCCATGCACCGTCCAGCGATCGAGGATTCGATGAGAGACGCTGGCCGTCAGCGTATCGGGGAATTCGGCGTCGGCCTTGACGGGCCCCTGCAGCGACTGCAGGGTGCCGGCGCACAATGGGTCGGCAGCGCAGCTTTCCGAAACCGAAAAGGATGCATTGCCCCCGATATTGTAGTCGGCCCCCTGGCGCCAGATGAGGCCCACCGCGGTGTGTTCGGCAGGCTGCCAGTGCAGGCTCAGGTCGGCCACGATGGCGTCATCGTCGCCGTCGATATTGCTCTGGCTGTCTGCGCTTGCGTTTGCCGGCCCGTCGTGCGCGGCCGCGCAGCCGGCAGCCGACCCGCCCGCGCCCACGCAGACCGCGAAGGAATCAACTGAATTGTTGAGCTTGACGTCGGCATACTGATAGCTCAATCCGAATCCCAGCGAAAGTTCTTCGTTCACTTCGAAAGCCACGCTCGGGTTGACGTTGATGACCGTCAACTCGCTCTTGGTGGCGTGATATCGGACCAGTGAATCATCGTCGTATTCGCTGATCAATCCAAACGGCACGCTCACGCCCAGGCCGAAGGTCCAGCGTTCGGCAATCGGCTGCACGAGGAACAAGCCGCCAGCGATGGCGGGGTCGTCGGTGGTACCGGGGGCATCGGTAAAAGACTGTTGCAGCGGCGTGCCGGCGGCCGCCAGCGACCCCTGGTCTTCGAACTCCGAATCGATTACCAGCAGGTGGCCGGCCACGGAGATCTCGGCCCCTTCCAGCCTCGCCATGCCGGCCGGATTGAAAAACGCCGTCGTCGCGTCGTCGGCGATCGAAGCCGTGCCGGCGTAGGCCGTGCCAAGCCTGGATGTGCTTTGTTCGAGGATCTGGAAGCCCGAAGCCAGGCATGCCGGCGAAGCCAGTGAGAGAACAGAGGCACCCAGTGCTGCCATTTGCATCGATCGAGATGAAGTCATGATTCCTCCTTGATCGGGTTTTATTTTCTATCGTAAGGCTAACACTACCGTAAAGCAGCCGCCAACCGTTGACTGCATGGACCAATCCGATCCGTTATCAACCCCCGCAGCGGTGATCCTGCCATCACGGCGGTTACTGAGCCAGGGCGGCCGTTTATCAGTAGCGGCGGCAGTTGTGGCGAGGTTCCGGTCGCCTTGCCTTGAGCGAAGACGGGCAAAAAAAGGGTCGTCAAGGGTCGGGACAGGAAGGGTCGGGACAGGCACAGTGTGAAAGGTCAGTACAGGCTCAATTAACCGATCCCCGATCGGTCCGTTTTGCTGATTCCCCGGCTGACAGGCTCGGCTACGGCGATCGATACTCGACCAGGCGACGAGGTAATCCGCAGTTGCAGGAACCCGAGCGGTCAGGTCGATGGCCGCGTCACCGGCGAGCGATCCGGCTTGCCGCCGAACGGTGGATGCCGAAAATGCACAGCACCCTGCAATCGCGTCAATGCCGGATGTTGAGCAGCGGCACGTTGCACGAGTCCAGCGGTTTACGGTTGAAATAACCGATCGATTGGTTCTATAATTTTCCGAGTGGAATGACGAGTGGAATGAATCGCCGAGTCAATCGTTTAGGCGTTTGTCAAGACAGCAAGCAAGCTTATCGTCAATGTTCGGAGGTGCTCCAGTGATGTTGAGGAAATGCTTTTCCAGTTTTATGTTCGCCGCAGCAGCGGGTCTTGCCTGTTCGATTTGCCAGCCAGTCGACGCCCAGGTGGATGCAGCCGACCAGTTTGCCAATCCACTGCCTGAATCCGGCCGCTGGTTCCCCAACGACGGATCCGGCACAGGTTTCTTCATCGAAGTCCAAAATGGCATTGTGGCCGGCCTGTACGCCGGGGGTGACGCCAACGGCAACAGTGTCTGGTTGAGCTTCCGCGGGGTATTGCAGCCGGGCGCCACCGTCGATGGCGAAGGCGCCTGGATCCTCGATGCCGATCTCCTGCGTTTTTCCGGCACCGATTGCATCATCGATTGCACCGATGGCGCTGTAGGCGAACGTAGCTTTGAGGACGTCGGCGATATCCGTATCGACTTCCGGGCTCGTAGCCAGGGCATGGTCTGGGTGGACGACCAGCCGGTTCGCGAGATTGCACCGCTTTATTTCGGCGTCGCGCGCACCGAAGTGAATCCTTCCATGCCGCCCGTCTTCATGCCGCAACTCCAGGGCAAATGGGTTGTCGCCCTGGCAAGTTCCGAAGGATTTCCAGACGAGTATCTTGGTGCGGCCGTGATCGAGATCGGCGAGCGGGTCTCGGAAACACTTCCCAGGCCACCGACTTCGCCGGCGGAGACGCCGCAGTTTCTGCACCGGAACCCGATTGTCGACGACCCGGACGGCATGTTCCCACCGGACTCGGAAATCGAATGTATAGTCTTCGTCGATCCGAAGCTCGAGCCGCTGTGCTCGCTGGTGTTTCAATCAGGCCCGATGGCGAGCTTCAGGGTCGATTTCGATTGGATTACTGATGCGCGCCTGACCGTAAGGCAGACATCAGGCGTGTCCGGCGATGGTTTTCTGTACCAGCTCTTCAAGCTCAACTACGACTGACCCGGTCACGCCCGCCCAGCGCTGGGCGGGCCCTTTGATCCAGGAAAAAAAAAGGGGCCTAAAGAAGACAGGCACAGGGTAGATATTTTGTAGCGGAAAGCCCGCCATGTTGAAAACCGGAGTGTAGCTTCACCCTACGTGAGGATTGGCAACGTGAGCACAGTCCCCGGAAATGCTGCCATGCCGGGCAACGTAGCGGTTTTGGGCCGAAATTTATGCAACATTGGGGTTTACGGGTCCATCCGCTCGACCGCCACTCGCAGACCGGGAACCAGCCCTGGCAGCCTGTCGGACTTGACGCTGATCGACTGCGGAAAAGCCGGATTGGGCCAGATTCTCCGCTCTTTATCGTTAAATAGACTCACTATTCGCCTTAAAAGACCGAAAAATCTGACTCCAACCGGCTTTCCCTCGCTTTGGATCGGTGAAGTCCGACAGGCTGCCAGATCAGGGCCAAAGGCTGTTCGCAGGCGCCTGCCTGTTCAATGCAGGTCTTTTTTTCCGGGTTTTATTCTCTGTCATAAGGCTAACTCTGCTGCGGTCGGGTCGGGCAATGGCTGATAGGGCACGATGACGCTGGATCTGCACAGCAGGGCCGATTGATGGGCTGCCAGCCACTTGTTTCCAATGGCGCATGTGAGATCAATCCGTTGGCGCGGTCGATTCAGCGGATTATTCACATGGCTCACCGGGAGGCAGGCCCGGTATCATGATTGGCAATCCGAAGCTGGAGTGACCTGGTGGGGATCCTGTTCTGGATCGCGTGTGCGCTGGCCGGTACGGCGCTGGTATGGGGTGGAGGCGGGCTGCTGGAATCCTCCTCAGAGCGGCTGGCGAAATACTACGGTCTGCCCGAAATCGTCAAGGGTGCTGTCATCGTCGCGATCGGCTCCAGTTTTCCCGAACTGGCCACGGTCGTGGTCTCGACGTTGGTTCACGGCGAGTTCGAGCTCGGCGTCGCCGCGATCATCGGTTCGGCACTGTTCAACATCCTGGTCATCCCGGCCCTTTCTGCACTGGTTTCCAAAGAGCCGCTGCCGACCAACCGTGACCTGGTCTACAAGGAAGCGCAGTTCTACATGATCGCGGTCACGGCGCTGCTGCTGACCTTTTCGTTCGCGGTCATTTACAACCCCGTGGCCGGAAATGGCGCGATCCAGGGTGAGCTGACGCGCTGGCTGGCGCTGCTGCCGCTGCTGGTCTATGGCGTGTACATGTTTGTGCAATGGCAGGACACGATGGAGCACGAGTCGGACGAAGACGCCGGAGACGTGCACCCGGTCCGCGAGTGGGGCCGCCTTGCCGTCGGCCTGGTGCTGATCCTGATCGGCGTCGAGGGGCTGGTACGCGCGGCGATCAATTTCGGCGAAATCCTGGCTACGCCGAGTTTTCTATGGGGCATCACCGTGGTGGCGGCGGGCACCTCGATTCCCGACGCGTTCGTGTCGGTGCGCGCAGCGGCCAGGGGGCGTGGCGTCACCAGCACCGCCAATGTCCTCGGCAGCAACGTCTTCGACCTTTTGTGCGCCATTCCCCTGGGCATCCTGATCGCCGGCACGGCGGTCGTGAACTTCTCGGTAGCCGCGCCGCTGATGGGGGTGCTGACACTTGCCACGGTACTGCTGTTCGTCATCATGCGCACCTCACTGGTCGTTTCCAGCCTCGAGTCCTGGCTGCTGCTGGGCGCCTACGGCTTGTTCGTGGGATGGATGGTGACAGAGTCGTTCAGCGTCACGAATTTGATCGTGAACTTCCCGCCGGGCCAGTAGGCCACTGACTGGAGCAGAGTGAATCAGGG
>JAVVET010000025.1:25906-40713 GCA_032251235.1 Wenzhouxiangellaceae bacterium | reverse complement strand
CGGGAAACTCGTCGACCGGCGCGACGAACTGGATGCCGGCGTTGTTGACCAGCACATCGACGCCGCCGAAGCGCCGGATTGCGCCGTCGATGAGTTCGCGGGCACCTTCGGGTTGCATCAGGTTGGCGCGGTCGTAGACCACCTCGACGCCGAATTGTGCGGCGATTGCGGCGCGTTCGGACTCGATCTCGGCTTCCGGTTCGATGCCGTTCATTACCACGTTCATGCCGGTCTCGGCCAGGGCCCTGGCAATGCCCAGGCCGATGCCGCTGGAGGAGCCGGTTACCACCGCTGTTTTACGTTCTGTCATGCCTTGTTGCTCCTGTTATTGATCGATGATTGGTTGCGGATTGCCTGGCTGAAATTCATGCAAGGTAATCATGCACGACCCGGCCGTATGGCAGGGTCAGGTCGGCCTTGAAGTGTCGGCCCTCGATAATTCTGCGCACCGGCAAATCGGCCACCGGGGCGTTGATATGCGGAATCAGGTGCAGGCGTGCCGCACCGGAATAGTGAAAATGCATCCGGATGTCGGTCAGGTTGTAGGCCACCAGCTCGGCGACCCGCTGTCCGCCGGTGACGCAGGGGATGATCTTGAGGTTGACCGAAGTCTTTCGCAGATGCGCGCCACGCTGTTCCGGGTCTGGCGCCAGCCGGTCGTGATACTTGTAGGTCATCGTGCCCATCGCCACGCGCTCGTCGGCATAGTGCAGCGTGCCGGTCAGCGTGTCGCCGCGCACCTCCAGCCGGGGCTCGCCCCAGCGCTTGGGAAAGCCCCAGATCTCGCGACCGGCGCTGATCGGCGGCTCGTCGTTCAGGAACATCATCGCCGTATAGTTGACCGGCTCGTCGCCCAGGCGGCACGGAATCACCACGCCGCTTTCCTGGTAGGAGCCGAAACCTGAACTGTCCGGCATGTTGATCCATTCGTAGAACACCTGGCCGCTGCCGTCGGGCTCCAGCGGCTCGGGCAGCATCGCCCGGATCGCCTCGGGATCGCTTTCGTAGGTGATGACGAGGTACTCGCGGTCGACGAAGCGGTACGGCCCGCACGGATAACTGGGATTGGTCGGCGGCATTGCTGCCAGGCCTCGAACCTCATCAGGGCTCATGCGCAACTCCTTGGGATGACAAGCGGTCTGTTGGAAAGTCTACGCGAACGCAGCGAAAGGCGTGCTGAATCGGCAATGCACGCCGTCAGGGACCGGCAGTCGGCGCTATTCCGTGCATCCCCGTCGCCTGATCGGGGCATGGACTCAATCGACAAGGCGAGGCGTTTTGCCGGATCCGGGCATCATCCCGGCGCAGGCTGATGGAGGAAACACGACTTGACCCGGCACCGCCATCGGCCTGGAGCGTAGTTCCCGATTGGCCCGGGCGCCTGCCGCCTGGGGACCGATCGCCAGTGACCGTCTATTCTTCGAACAATGAATTCCCGGCTCGGGACCGGGTGCTCACCATGCCCGCTATTCGCCGATGCTGATCTGCTTGTCCTGGTGCCGCCCGAGTTCGAGGAATTGCTCCAGTAACGGCGCGGGCAAGCGGTAGTCCGCGGTCAGGCCGCTGTCGATCGGGGGCGCCGGCCAATGTTGCTTGTCGAGCGCGGTCCAGGCAGCCAGCGCGGCCAGGCGTGGCGCTTCGCGCTGGTCAGCGCTTGCCATGAAGTCGAAACCGGCCAGGCTGTTCAACAGCGCATCGATTTCGCCGCCGGCGGGCCAGTCTTCGAGAATGCGCAGCAGGCTTTGATGCGAAAAGCGTCTCGATGCGGGGTAGTGGTCTGCCATGGCGGCCAGCAGGTACGGCACCAGCCAGGCCCGGTGGCGGCCGCGCAGGGCACTGTCCTGCTGGCCGGCGCGCCAGGCGCTGACGGCTTTGTGCACGGGGTCGCCGATCAGCAGGGTCATGGCCTCGCTTCGGGTCCAGTCGCCGCCGTCGAGACGTTCGACCTTAACGATACCTTCATCGCCGCTTGGCCCTTTTCCGATGGGATCTTCGCCGATCCGCGCTTGATCGATTGGTGAGCCAGCGCTTGCCGGCTCGTCGTCATAACGGTTCAGTTCATTCATGGCCCAGCGGGTCGACTGATCGAGATGGCAATTGAGGCAGGCGTTCGGGCGGCCGTTGCGCGCGTCGCCGGCCGCGTCGGGTGATTCGATGCGGTGGCTACGGTGGATGTCCATGACGCCGTAGACGATTTGCGGCATGTGGCAGTTGTAGCACAGCGATCCGGGCCCGTCGGCCGCGTGCCGGCTGTGTTCGGTCAGCGCGGCCTCGCGACGATAATCCTGGTGGCAGCGAAGGCACGGGGCATTGCCGCGGTTGCGGTCGGTCAACTGGCCGGATGGGTTGCCGTCGTGCATCGAATGGCAATCCATGCAGGTGATGACGCCTTGCTCGTGGCCGGTCGATTGGAGCATGCCCTGGTATTCATAGGCGGTGAGCCGCGGCGTGCCGTCGGCCCAGAAGCGCGCCTTGAACAGGTCTTCCCGGCCGGCCACCGGAATGCGGGTGTCGCGGGCCACCGGCGTGACATGCTGGTACAGGTCCTGGCCCGGCCGGTAACTGGGGCCGCTGCGCATCCAGTCGCGAATCCATTCGGCTTTTCGGGGCACGCGCTGAGCGTGGCACTGGCCGCAGACCTGGCTGCCGAGATCACCCTCCAGGCGCACCGGGTTGACGATGCTGGTATCCAGGCCGCCGCTTAAATGCATGGCTTGTCGGGTCCAGAATTTTGAGGCGCGCTGTGCGTGCTCGCTGCCCGGGCCGTGGCAGGTCTCGCAGGAAATGCCGAGTTCGGCCACCACCGATTCAAAGCGTGTATCGCGCGCCGGGTCGACCGCTTCACCGGCCATGGCGCGTTGCTGCAGTTCGGTGTAGTTGGTCATGTTGGGTTCGACGCCGGTGTTGTGGCAAAAAATGCAATTCTGGTTCCAGATCGCGACATGGCTGTCGAATGGCGTATCGTCGGGGCCCAGGAACGCGGCGTTCATGTGGATCCAGCGCTGGTCCTGGTTGTGCCAAAGATAGTGCAGTCGCACGTAGGTGCCTGATTCGTCGAGGCGCGCCAGGTACTGCTGGTAGCGATTCGAACCGACCGTGCGTTCGATTTCCAGCCGATTGATCATCCGGTCGGATTCGGGATCGATGTACTCGAAAAAATATCGCCCGTCTTGCTGCACCGGGCGCACGCGCAGGCCCCAGTAGTCCAGGTTGCGACCATCGAAAATGCCCTGGACACTGGCCGCGCTTGCCTCTTGGGTCATGCTTCTGTGGTAAGTCTGGAACCACGACTCATGGCGGTCGGCATGGCAGTCGGCGCAGGCCTGTGACCCGGTGAATTCAGCCTGCATCGGGTCGAATGCGGCGCCAAGATTGAGATAGCCGTCGAGCATGCCGAGCACGCCCAGGCCCGAGAGCACAAGCAGCGTTGCCGCGATGGCTATAATTCGCGTCTCGGGCCATTTCATATCGGGTATTTCTTCGACCGGGCATACGAGGTTGGAGACCGATTGTATCCGCGCCCGTCGAGGCCATGTGGAGACAGCAGTTTTTGAGCAAGCAAAAGCGTGGATATCGCAAGGCGAACAGGGGCCGGGGTTTATCCGCAAAAGCCGCAGGCAAGCCCCGGCCTTCGACTCCCGAGGCCTTTCCGCGCTATCGGGTCTGGGACCTGCCGACGCGAATCTCGCACTTTCTGATCGCCGGGCTGTTCGTGCTGCTGTTTGTGACCGGACAGTTCGACTGGCTGCCTTCCGTGGTGCATTTATGGGCCGGCTACCTGCTGCTGGCGGTGCTGCTGTTTCGCATCCACTGGGGCTTTTTCGGCGCCGAAAGTGCGCGCTTCTCCGGCTTCCTGGCCGGTCCCCGGGCCTGGATGGCCTATCTGCCCGCGCTGTTATCGAGGCGACCCACCTTATGGGCCGGCCACAACCCGGTCGGCGGCCTTTTTGTAGTCACGGTGCTGGTGCTGCTGCTGGCGCTGTGCGTGACCGGCCTGTTTTTCGAAAGCTGGGGCGAGGTGCGTGGCCCGCTGGCCGAGCGCGTCTCGCGCAAGCTGGCCATCGGCCTGTCGGACCTGCACGACGTGCTGCGCTGGCCGGTCCTGGGGCTGGTCATTGTCCATGTGGCGGCCACGCTGGGCTATCGCATGTTCAAGTCCGAAGACCGCATCGGGCCGGTGTTCGGCGATGGCCGGCTGGAACTGGACAAGCCGCCGTCGCTGCGTTTCGTGCCGGCCGCACGCGCATTATGGCCGACGCTGTCCTATCTGGCCCTGACCGTGCTGCTGGTCTGGCTCGGGCGCACGATCTGAGCGCGTCCTGTGCATCAGCCGATCGGCTGCCAGGCCCTGTATCCGGGGCGTTTCGTCCGGCCATCTCTCCTCACCGTGCATGAGCCTGCTCGGGTTTGTCCGCAAATCCTGCAAAGCTCAGTCCTTGAGTGCGAACACGGCCTCGACCGGTTCACCGAACGCCCGGGCGATTCGCAGCGCGACTTCCAGCGAGGGGCAGTATTTTTCCTGCTCGATGGCAATAATCGTCTGGCGCGATACGCCGACTTTTTCGGCCAGTGTCTGCTGGGTCATGCGTTCGCGGGCGTAGCGCAGGTCGCGCACGCGATTGTCGACGTGGTGGCCCACTTCACGGGCCCCGACGGTAAAAATGCAGCTTCAGCGCCAGTTCGACAATGGTCGCGATCAGAACCAGCAACAACAGCGCGTTGGCGATCAGCATCGACGATTCGATCAGCGGTTCGCTGAACAGGCCTTCGAGCACGATCTGGATAATCACGACTATGACCCCGAAGCCCAGCATCGTTGATTGCTGTTGTTTAAGAGTCTGCGGCAAATAGTAAAGATCACTTGATTTCTGATTCCGCCACCGATGCGTTGTCGGTGCCGGCGCCGGCTGTTTGTGCATTTTTCGCTTGCGCTGTCGCACCGGGCGCGCTACTTTCTACGTTCGAGCCTGTGATGGCGAGCAACGAGACCGGGCAAGCCAGACGGCAAGATTGACCCCGGTAGACAAATTTCGGAGGACGGTCAAATGGCACAAGTCCGGATTTTTTTTGCGACCAATCGAAAGTTCCGAAAACGTGCCGACGGCGTTCGGTTCGAAGCGGAGATCAACAAACCGATCGATTGCGAATTTCGGGTCGGTCGCGCAGACATTGAACTCGACGGCCAGCCGGGCAATCGCAGCTATGCACTGATTGCCGGGTCGGTACACATCTATCCGGAACGACGGATGCGCTCGGATGCCGATTGCGAGGCGATCGTCAAGCGCGATGACCTGCCGGCCGAGATCGCCTTTCCGAAAGCCCGCGAGCAGGCGCTGGAGGCGGCTGAAACGCGCGAACGCCTCGGCAGCAGCGAGATGTTCGCCGAAATCCAGACCGATATGCGCGCGCAGGCCTGCGATGCGCTGCTCTACATCCACGGCTTCAACAACAGTTTTGCCGATGCAATCGAGGCGGCCGCCGAGTTGGCCGACCGCTACCGTGGCGAGGGCGTGGAATTGTTGGTGGTGCTGTTTTCCTGGCCGTCGGAAGGCAAGCTGTTGCCGCCGAACCGTTATTTCAGCGATCGCACCGCGGCCGAGCTTTCGGGCATGGCCATTGGCCGTGCGCTGGCCCGGCTCCGCGATCTGCTGCGCGATTTCGCGCGGCTTGGGCAGCCATGCCAACAGCGTCTGCACCTGATGGCGCACAGCATGGGCAATTATGCGTTGCGCTTTGCGGTCCGCGCGCTGGTCTGGCAGCACGCCGCCGGTGGTTTGCTGCCGGTGTTCGAGCATGCATTCCTGATGGCCGCCGATGCCGACGACGATGCGCTCGAAATCGACGACGCCCTGCCCAAGCTGCAGGCGCTGGCTCGCATCGCCCAGAACATCCACGTCTACCATTCGAAGGGCGATCGCGCACTCTGGGCCAGCGACTGGACCAAGGGCAATCCCGACCGGCTGGGCGCCCGCGGGCCACGCAACATCGAGCGCGTCGACGAGCGGGTCACCGCGATCGACTGCCGCAAGGTCGACGAGACCGAAGGCGACAGCGGCAACCACAATTATTTCCGGCGTCGCCCGGAAGTAATTGCCGACGTCGCCGCCGTGCTGCGGGGTTTGGGCCCTGAGGAAATCGAAAATCGTCGTGCGCTGGCTCCGCGGCGCTTTCGACTCGATCGCAAGGACTGAAGCCGCCATGACCGCCCGACCAGGCGCGCGACCTGACGATGCCTGGGGACCAGCGACCGGCGGACAATGCGCGCCGAGGAGACTGCCATGACCGAACCCCAATCGCCGCTGGAGATCGCTGAATCATTGACCGAATACTGGTCGCCGAAGGTCATCGCCGAGGTCGACGATCATTACGTCAAGGTCGCCAAGGTCAAAGGCCAACTGGCCTGGCACGAACATGCCGGCGAGGACGAAATGTTCCAGGTGCTGCGCGGGCATTTGAAGATCGAGCTGCCGGATCGCAGCGTCGAGCTGGGCGCCGGCGAGCTGTTCGTGGTGCCCAGGGGCGTGCGGCACAACCCGATCGCCGAGCGTGAAACGCTGATCATGCTGTTCGAGCGCAAGCAGACCCGGCATACCGGGGATGTCACGATGGAAAAGACCCGCTCGATCGCTCAGCAGTTGCGCTGAAGCCGAAGGTTTCCGGTCCGGGTGTTTCGCGCCCGATCGCCTTTTTTGTGGTGGTGGATCAAGCATGATTGCCGTAGGAATTTGCCGACTGTGACAAAGCCAATGCGCCGGTGGCGCTATTCTACGGGCAGAGTCTTTTGATCGGAGCGATGCGATGCGGATACTGATCACCGGTGGAAGCGGGTTCATTGGCCGTCGCCTTTGCGACCGGCTGGCCGATGCTGGCCACGAGATCCTGGTCGTCTCGCGAAGGCCGGAGCGGGCGGCCCAAAAGCTGCCGGCCGGCGCCGATGTCAGGCCCAGGGTGGCCGATTTCGTCAAGGACCCGCCCGAGGCTGTCGTCAACCTGGCCGGCGAGCCGATCGCCGAGGGGCGCTGGACCGAATCGAAAAAACACGAGCTGGTCAACTCGCGCGTTCGAATCACCCGCGAGGTGGTCGAGCTTTGCCGCAAGGCCGAACCGCCGCCGCGGGTCCTGGTTTCAGGTTCGGCAATGGGCTATTACGGCGATCAGGGCGATCGCGACGTGACCGAAGAGACGCCGCCGAACGAGGAGTTCGTCCACGAGCTGTGCGCGCGCTGGGAGGCCGAGGCGCGAAAAGCCGAGGATCATGTCGGGCGCGTCGCCCTGTTGCGAATTGGGCTGGTGCTGGACCGTAATGACGGCATGCTCAAGAAGATGCTGCCGCCGTTCAAGCTGGGCCTGGGCGGCCCGCTGGGCGACGGCAGGCAATACATGCCGTGGATTCACCGTGAGGATATCGTGCGCATGATCGAATTTTTGCTCGAACACCCGGACCAGTCGGGACCGTTCAACGCTTCGGCGCCGGAACCGGTTACGAACGAGGAATTTACCCGGGCGCTGGGGCGACACCTGGGCCGGCCGACAATTTTCCGGGTGCCCGCGCCGGTCCTGAAGCTGGTGCTGGGCGAGATGTCCAGGCTGTTGCTGACCGGCGCCAGGATGGTGCCGGCCCGTTTTCAGAAGGCCGGATTCGAGTTCCGTTACCCGACGCTCGATGATGCGCTGTCCGATATCGTGGAGCGGTAACGGTCGTGTTCGGGACACGCTGCTGGATCTGCATTCGAATGCCTGAAAATTGCCCAGATTCAGTTTCCAAGCTGATATAATTCTCAGGCTTTGCGGCTCAGCATTCATTAGAGCCGCTTGTTTTTGACGCGCCGCGGGGAGTTTCAAGGTCGTGTCGACGAAATTCGAAAAGCCTGGAGACCGCAAAATCGAGTCCGACGAAAGCGGATTTGCGAAAATGGCGGTCTGGCTGTTGCGAACACAGGCCTTTATGGTGGTGATCGCAGCGGTCGTGGGAGTGGTTGCCGCCGGGGCCGCAAATGGCCTGGCCGTGCTCACCGGTGGCGCGATCGGAATCGTCCTGACCGCGGTGTCGGCAATTCGGGCGGGGTCCGTTCCCGCCTCCGGAAAGCCGATGATGATGGCCGCGGCTTTTTACCGCGGCATGATGTTGAAAATGGTGTTCGCAGTGGTGCTGTTCGTATTGGTCGCCACGTGGTTCGCCGAATGGTTTGTGCCGGTATTGATCGGCTACGCGGTCACGCTGGTGGCCTTTTGGTTTGCGTTGCTTCGGCTGGGCCGAGGGTCTGGATCCGGCAACGCATTAAACGACGAGTGATAAGGACGACCGAATCGTGGGTTTTGCAGTCGCCGCAGCGGGATCATCTCCAACCGAATATGTCTCGCACCATCTCGAGCATCTGACGGTCGGCGAGGGTCTCTGGACTTTTCATGTCGACACCCTGTTTTTCTCGATCGCGCTCGGCGCCCTGATGGTGCTGATGTTCTGGCTGGCCGCGCGCCGCGCCACTTCCGGCGTGCCCGGCAAGCTTCAGAATTTCGTCGAAGTGCTGGTTGATTTCGTCGACAACTCGGTCAAGGAATCCTTCCACGGCCCGCGCACCTTTGTCGCGCCGTTGGCGCTGACGATCTTCGTCTGGGTCTTTTTGTGGAACCTGATGGACCTGGTGCCGGTCGATTACATCCCGCTGTTCGCCCATGATGTGCTGGGCCTGGAATACATGCGGGTGGTTCCATCGGCCGACGTCAACGCGCCGTTTGCGCTGTCGCTTTCGGTGTTCGTGCTGATCCTCGTCTACAGCATCAAGGGCAAGGGTTTTGCCGGTTTCGGCCGCGAAATGCTGTTCCACCCGTTCGGCAGAAGCATTTTCCTGTGGCCGGCCAATATCCTGCTCAACGTGGTTGAATTGATCGCCAAGCCGGTTTCGCTGGCGCTGCGATTGTTCGGCAATCTGTACGCAGCCGAGTTGATCTTTATCCTGATCGCGATGTTGCCCTGGTGGGTGCAGTTCCTGCCCGGTGGCGCGTGGGCGGTGTTCCATATTCTGGTGGTGCCGCTGCAGGCCTTTATTTTCATGACGCTGACGGTGGTTTACCTGTCGCTGGCGTATGAAGAGCATTGATGATTCGATTTTTTTGCCCTAAACCTTTGACCCAGTAATACTTCAGGAGATAACAAGTGGAAGCACTCATCGCACAAATCCAGGCCAATACCGCCATTGCCGTTGGTTTGATCTTCGCCGGTGCCGCACTCGGCACCGGTATCGGCTTCGGTCTGCTCGGCGGCAAGTTCCTGGAAGGCGCCAGCCGCCAGCCCGAACTGGCCGGCATGCTTCAGGTTCGCATGTTCATCATTGCCGGTCTGCTCGACGCGCTGTCGATCATCGGCGTTGCATTCGCAGCCCTGCTGTTGTTCGCCAACCCGCTTCTGGCGGCGCTGGGCGGCTGATCGCAGCACCTTGTGATGCGACCAACCCTGAAATCCCGAACAATCGCTAAGGAACTGCTATGGACGTCTCGCTAGGCACCCTGATTGGTCAGGCCGGCACTTTCCTCGTGCTGGTTCTGGTGACCATGAAGTTTGTATGGCCGCCACTGACGCAGGCCATGGAAGATCGTCGGCAGAAGATCGCCGAAGGCCTCGCCCAATCCGATGAAGCTGAAAAGGCGCTTGAAAAGGCCCAGGCCGAAGCCGACCAGATCATCCGCCAGGCGCGCGCCAAGTCCAGTGAAATCATCGACCAGGCCGGCAAGCGCGGCAACGAACTGGTCGAGCAGGCCAGGCAGGATGCGATCGCCGAGCGCGACCGCCAGGTTGCGGCCGCCGAAGCCGACATCAAGCTGGCCGCCAACCAGGCCCGCCAGGTGTTGCGCGAGCGGCTTGCCGAACTGGCCGTCACCGGTGCCGAGCGGGTCATCCGCCAGGAACTGGATGCCGACCGTCATCGCGAGATGCTCGACAAGCTGGCCACGGAGCTTTAAGCGATCATGCTGTCAGAAACCACTCTTGCACGCCCGTATGCGCGCGCGGCGTTCGAACTGGCCGATCGCGCCGGCAGCATCGATGCCTGGAGCCGGGCCCTTTCGGTCGCCGCCCAGGCGGTGGCCAGCGATGCCATGCGCGGCATCATCGAACACCCCAGGGTTTCGGAAGACCAGCTGATGGCGGTGTTCGCCGATGTCCTGGGCGACTCTCTGGATGCGCCGTTCAGGAGCTTTCTGAAAGTGCTGATGCATTACCGGCGCCTGGCGTTGATGCCTGAAATCGCGTCACAGTTCGAAATGCTGTGCCGCCGTCGCGATCAGCGGCTGAAGGTCAACGTGACTTCGGCCGTGGAAATGCAGCCGGAACAGGTCGAGAAACTGAGCCAGCGACTGCGCGAGCGCTTCGGCAGCGAGATCGAGATGGAAACCGAGGTCGATCAGGACCTGATCGGCGGCATCATCGTGCGCGCCGGCGATCGGGTCATCGATGCGAGCGTGCGCGGACGACTGGAACAATTGGGGCGCCAGCTTGCACGCTGACGCCGGCTGAATCCTATTCAACTTGCGGTAATCGACCCTTGTGGTAATTAACCGTTGCGGTCATCAACCGATACTACGAGCAGAAAAGCTATGCAGCAGACACTCAACCCGACTGAAATCAGCGAACTGATCCGCAAGCGCGTCGAACAGTTCGAAGTCGTCAGCGAAGCCCGGAATGAAGGCACCATCGTCAGTGTTTACGATGGCATCTGTCGCATTCACGGTCTGGCCGACGCGATGCAGGGCGAAATGATTGAATTTCCCGATGACACCTATGGGCTGGCGCTGAACCTGGAGCGCGACTCGGTGGGCGTGGTCATCATCGGCGATTATGAACACCTGCGCGAGGGCGACACGGCCCGTTGCACCGGCAAGATTCTGCAGGTGCCGGTCGGCGAAGAACTGCTCGGACGAGTCGTCAACGCGCTTGGCGAGCCGATCGACGGCGGCGGTCCGATCGACGCGTCGGGCTCCGAGCCGATCGAAAAGATTGCGCCGGGCGTGATTACCCGAAAGTCGGTCGACGAACCGGTCCAGACCGGCCTGAAATCGATCGATGCCATGGTGCCGATCGGCCGCGGCCAGCGCGAACTGATCATCGGTGACCGCCAGACCGGCAAGACCGCCGTGGCGATCGACGCGATCATTAACCAGAAGAACACCGGCGTCAAATGCATCTATGTGGCGATCGGCCAGAAGGCCTCTTCGGTCTCGCAGCTGGTGGCCAAGCTCGAAGAGCACGACGCGCTGGCGCACACGATTATCGTGGCCGCCAATGCCTCCGATTCGGCCGCCATGCAGTACATCGCGCCATACGCCGGCTGCTCGATGGGCGAATATTTCCGCGATCGTGGTGAAGATGCGCTGATCGTGTTCGACGATTTGACCAAGCAGGCCCAGGCCTATCGCCAGGTCTCACTGCTGCTCAAGCGCCCGCCGGGCCGCGAAGCGTATCCGGGTGACGTGTTCTACCTGCACTCGCGCCTCCTCGAGCGCTCGGCACGAGTCAACGCCGACTACGTCGAAAAGGCAACCAACGGCAGAGTCAAGGGCAAGACCGGCTCGCTGACCGCGTTGCCGATCATCGAAACCCAGGCCGGTGACGTTTCGGCCTTTGTGCCGACCAACGTGATCTCGATTACCGATGGCCAGATCTTCCTCGAAACCGATCTGTTCAACGCCGGGATTCGTCCAGCCATCAACGCCGGCCTGTCGGTCTCGCGCGTCGGTGGCGCGGCCCAGACCAAGATCATCAAAAAGCTCGGCGGCGGCGTTCGCCTGGCGCTGGCCCAGTATCGCGAACTGGCCGCATTTTCGCAGTTCGCATCGGATCTCGACGAGGCCACGCGCAAGCAGCTCGAGCGTGGCCAGCGGATAACCGAACTGATGAAACAGGCCCAGTATTCGCCGCTTTCGGTTGCCGAGATGGCAGTCAGCCTGTTTGCCGGCACCGAAGGCTACCTGGATGATCTCAAGCTTTCCGACGTCGTTCCGTTCGAGAATGCATTGCGTGATTTCATGAATAACTCGCACGTCGATTTGATCAAGAAGATCAACCAAAGCGGTGACTGGAACGACGAGATCAAGGCCGAGTTGAAGGCTGCCGTGGATGAGTTCAAGAAGACCGGCACCTGGTAGGTGGCGCGTGCACTGCGCCTGCCGGCCGCATTTCGGAAGCTTTGAGGTGGCATCGGCCAATGGCGCAGGTTGGCACGGGTTGCTATCGGGCCAACGACCGGCGCAAGCGCTGACGCAAAACTGATTCGAGGAATGGATTGATGAGTGGTTCCAAGGAAATCGTAGGCCAGATCAAGAGCATCAAGAACACGCGCAAGGTAACCAGCGCGCTCGAGATGGTCTCGGCCTCCAAGATTCGCAAGGCCCAGGCGCGCATGCAGGCCGCGCGCCCGTACGCCCGGCTGATTCGTCAGGCGGTCGGTCACCTGGCGCTGGCCAATCCGGAATACAAGCACCCGTTCACGCAAAGCCGAGACGAGGTCAAGCGCGTCGGCTATATCGTGATCTCCAGCGACCGCGGCTTGTGTGGCGGGTTGAACAACAACCTGTTTCGCAAGCTGTTGCCGCGCCTGCGGGCGCACCAGGAAGCCGGGCAGGAAGTCAGCCTGGTTCTGATCGGTCGCAAGGCGGCCCAGTTTTTCAAGCGCATCAAGGTCGATATCGCCGCGGCAACCCAGGACCTGGGTGAAAAGCCGCAGCTCGAAAGCCTGATCGGCGCCATCAAGATCATGCTCGATGGCTATCGCGACGGCAGCCTGGACGAACTCAACGTCTGCTACAACGAGTTCATCAACACCATGACCCAGCGCGGCACGATCGAGCAGGTCCTGCCGCTGCCGCCGACTCAGGACGAGCCGATGCTGCAGTACTGGGACTATCTGTACGAGCCCGATCCCGAGTCGCTGCTTGATGACCTGCTGGTACGCTACATCGAGTCGCTGATCTACGAGGCCACGCTGGAGAATCTCGCCAGCGAGCACGCAGCGCGCATGGTCGCCATGAAGAGCGCATCGGACAATGCCAATAACCTGATCGACGAGCTCAATCTGGCCTATAACAAGGCCCGCCAGGCCGCGATCACGCAGGAAATTTCCGAGATCGTCGGCGGCGCCGCCGCGGTCTAGCAGCCTGTCGGACTTGACCGATCCAAAGCGATGGAAAGTCGGTTTCAGTCAGATTTTCCGACCTTTTGAGGCCAATAGTGGGTCTATTTAATGAAAAAGAGCGGAGAATCTGACCCAATCCGGCTTTTCCGCAGTAGATCAGCGTTAAGTTCGACAGGCTGTTAGTCGATAATTCAAGTTTAAAACTGGACGGTCGCTGTAAAGAGACCGCTCCATTAACCAGAAAACGAGGTTTGAGTGATGAGCAAGGGTACGATTGTCCAGATTATCGGTGCGGTGGTCGACGTTGAATATGCGCGCGAAGCAGTGCCGCGCGTATACGATGCGCTGATCGTCGATGAAGGCAACATCACGCTCGAAGTCCAGCAGCAGCTGGGTGACGGCGTCGTGCGCACGATCGCGCTGGGCACCACCGACGGACTCAAGCGCGGTCTCGAAGTCACCAACACCGGCGCGGCCATCCAGGTGCCGGTCGGCAAGGAAACGTTGGGGCGCATCATGAACGTCCTCGGCGAGCCGATCGACGAGGCCGGCCCCATCGGCGAGACCGAGCGCATGGGCATTCACCGCAAGGCGCCTGCTTTCGAAGAGCAGACCGCCAGCAACGAGCTGCTCGAAACCGGCATCAAGGTCATCGACCTGATCTGCCCGTTCGCCAAGGGCGGCAAGGTCGGCCTGTTCGGTGGCGCCGGGGTCGGCAAGACCGTCAACATGATGGAGCTGATCCGCAATATCGCGATCGAGCACGAAGGTTACTCGGTCTTTGCCGGGGTCGGCGAGCGTACCCGCGAAGGCAACGATTTCTACCACGAGATGAAGGATTCCAACGTTCTCGACAAGGTCTCACTGGTCTACGGCCAGATGAACGAGCCGCCGGGCAACCGCCTGCGCGTGGCGCTGACCGGCCTGACGATCGCGGAAAAATTCCGCGATGAAGGCCGCGACGTGCTGATGTTCATCGACAACATCTACCGCTACACGCTGGCCGGCGTCGAAGTCTCCGCGCTGCTCGGCCGCATGCCGTCGGCGGTGGGCTACCAGCCGACGCTGGCCGCCGAAATGGGCGCGCTGCAGGAGCGAATCACCTCGACCAAGACCGGCTCGATCACCTCCATCCAGGCCGTCTACGTGCCGGCCGATGACTTGACCGATCCGTCGCCGGCAACCACCTTTGCCCACCTCGACGCCACCGTTGTACTGTCGCGCCAGATCGCCGAGCTGGGCATCTACCCGGCCGTCGATCCGCTGGATTCGACGTCGCGCCAGCTCGATCCGCTGGTCGTCGGCCAGGAACACTACGACGTCGCCCGCAAGGTCCAGAACACGCTGCAGCGCTACAAGGAGCTCAAGGACATCATCGCCATTCTCGGCATGGATGAATTGAGCGAAGAAGACAAGCTGGCCGTCTCGCGTGCGCGCAAGGTCGAGCGTTTCTTCTCGCAGCCTTTCTTCGTCGCCGAAGTGTTCACCGGCTCGCCCGGCGTTTACGTGTCCCTGAAGGATACGATTCGCGGATTCAAGGGCATCGTCGACGGCGACTACGATCACCTGCCCGAGCAGGCCTTCTACATGGTCGGCACGATTGAGCAGGCGGTTGAGCAGGGTGAGAAAATGAAGGACAAGAAGGCCGCCTGAGGGCGCGCCTTTTGCCCGCTGGCTGCGTTT
>JAVVET010000025.1:23158-25806 GCA_032251235.1 Wenzhouxiangellaceae bacterium | reverse complement strand
TCGGCCCGCCTGAAATGCTCATGTACGACCAGTACACTGCGCTTTCAGCCCGGCCTCAAGCCTTGCCAGCGAACAAAATTCGCACCCTCAGGAATGGAGGGCGCAATCTGGCAGTCTGGCTGCGTTTTCGGCCCGCCTGAAATGCTCATGTACGACCAGTACACTGCGCTTTCAGCCCGGCCGGGATGTTTCGGCCAAGCCGTAAATGCTTTGCCTGAAGAGATCATAGAAATGGCTTCAACTATTCAATGCGATATCGTCAGCGCCGAGGCGGAAATCTTTTCCGGCAAGGCATCCATGGTCGTGATCAGTGGTGAAGAGGGCGAACTCGGCATCGCGCCGCGGCATGCGCCGCTGCTGACCCGGATCAAACCGGGCCAGGTGCGCGTCATGCTGCCCGAAGGCGGGGAGGAGTTTTATTATGTCTCCGGCGGCATGCTCGAGGTCCAGCCGCACGTTGTGACGGTGTTGGCCGATACTGCGGCGCGCGCCAGCGACCTCGACGAAGCCGCAGCCGTTCGTGCCAAGCAAGAGGCCGAACGGGCACTTGCCGATCGCACGGCCGACATGGGAATGGCCGAAGCCCAGGCGCAGCTGGCTGAAGCCGTGGCCCAGTTGTCCGCGCTGGAGCGCCTGCGGAAAAACCTCAAACGCTGAGCGCCTGTCACGGCACCTGCAGGAGGCGGTTGGACTTGACCTGTTGCAGGGAACCAATCGCGGCTACGAAAAGCCAAGTGGAGTTGGATGTTTCGATTTTTCGAGGCCAATAGCGAGCCTGACTGAGAACATGCAAGCGCGGGGGAGTCCGGTCCAATCCCGTTTTCCCAAGCAGTACTACATCAGCAATCGATCAGTGTTCAGTCCAACAGGCGCCCAGGCGCCTGTTTGTACTTTCACGGCACGAATTTGTTATCCACAGGAAATCTGGTATTCTTGGCGATAACAAGGTGCGAAAGGTGATGGAATGCGAGTTTACAGTGTACTTTTAGTCATTCTAACCAGCCTGTTGCTTGGGGGTTGTGGCGAGCGGGAAGCACCAGTTTCAAATGATCGGCTGCTGGAGGCGTTTAAAGATCTAAGAACCGGCTTTTGGGTCAGTGGCGAGGCGCCGGTCTCGCAGTTGCTCGGTGACGAGCAAATCGGCGGTGCCCACCAACGTTTCGTGGTCCGACCGAACGAGGAAATCGCGGTCACGATCTACCATTCGCTGAGCGAGTCCGCGCGCGTGCCGGTAGAACGAGGCGATGTGGTCCGGTTCCGAGGACGCTATGACTGGGAAGCGCGCGGCGGCATCGTATCGCTGACCCACAGCGATCCTGATCAGCCAGGCGGTGGCGGCTGGATCGAACACAAGGGCAAACGCTACGATTGAACCGCAGGGCTCGCGTATTGGTGCCTGGTCTGCCGCTTGTGACGTGACGCCGCGCTTTTGCCGGCAACGCCTGGACCTGAAAGTCCGCATGTCCGCCATTCGATTATCGTGACGATTATCGTGACGATTATCGTGACGATTGTCGTGACGATTGTCGTGACGATTGTCGCCAGACCCCTCGGTAAGCGGGAGTGGCGGAACTACTGGTCGTCGCCGAAGTACTCCGGTTCGGCGCCGATGACCTGACCGATATCGGCCGAACTGTGTACGCGCAGTGTGACCGGCTGTTCGAAGCGCAATGGGCCGATGACCTTGCTGCCTGCGCCGATCACGACCTGCACAGGCCTGGCAACGGTTTTACCACGCGCCGGCTTGACCAGAAGTTCGCCAAGCACGGTGCTGCCTTGCTGCAGTTCGATGCCGCCGGAGGTGTTCTGCAGCGAGCCGGCCGTCGCGCCTTCCAGCACCAGCTGTCCGTTCACCGATCGCACGCTGCCCGAAACCGTTGCGCCGGAGCCGAGCGTGACCGGGCCGTTGACTGTTTCGACCGGGCCTGAGACAGACGCCTGCGAGCCAATCACGATGCTGCCGTTGACGGTCTTGAGCGCCCCGGCGCCGGTCCCGTCACCGACGGCAATTTTGCCGTTGATTGTTTCCACGTCGCCGACCTGGCTGCCTGAACCAATCAAAATCCGGCCATTGACGGTTTTCAGGTCGCCGTCGACCGTGGCATTGTCGCCGACCGTGATGCTGCCGTTGACCGTGGACAGCTTGCCCGAATGCAGTTCACCATCGCCGACTGAAAGGTCGCTGTTGATGCTCATGCACCCGCTCAGCACCAACGCCAAAACCCAAACGATATGCACTCTCATGACGTTTGCTCCACCTTGTTGTCGATGCCCTCTACTTTAAGCCAACCAGCGCTGATGCGCGATGGCCGAAAGTCACGCCTTGTGCCTGGATGATCGGGGCGAAGCCGCCCAGGAAATCGAAGCCACAATCCCGCTGTGGACTGGTCCGCGACGTCAAAGCCAGCATCCAGGCCGTTAGCGATTTGCCAGACGATCGGCCCGTCGCAATCTCTAAATCCGAAACGGGGCGTCGAGTCAATCGATGCCGGGAACGACGGGCCGTCCCGTTCGCGTTCGGCATCGGGCCACACTCGAGACTTTCAGTCCGCCTCCTCGTGCTGGTCGAGTGCCGGGGCAATCCGGTAACATGAACCCGACTTTTAGAAGCTTGTCGGCTTTAACGCTGATCCGCTGCCGAAAGGCCG
>JAVVET010000025.1:0-23058 GCA_032251235.1 Wenzhouxiangellaceae bacterium | reverse complement strand
AATGGAGCCGAATGGAGCCGAATGGAGCCGAATGGAGCCGAATGGAGCCGAATGGAGCCGAATGGCGCCAGGAACATCGAGTCCACCACCCGAAACGGCCCAGTGTATCCCGTCGCTAATCCTGTAACTTTCAGCGAGTCGGAACGCGCTTAGTCGGAAAGCGCTTAGGCGCAAGATTATGTCGCGCAGGGAATGGCAGCGTCCTTTCCAGGCGACATAACGTGCGCCGATGAGCGCGCTTGTTCTCTTGCTCAGGCACGCTCTGAATGTCACAGTATTAGCGACGGGGGTACACTAGAACGACACCATGAACGAAACCCCCGCTGAAATTGCTGAAATACTGGCCGATTTGCGTACCCGGCATCGCGATCTCGATGACGCGCTGCACCGGCTTTCGGAGTCGCCGACGATCGATCAGCTTCGACTCACGCGACTGAAAAAAGCCAAGCTTCACCTCAAGGATCAGATTGCCTGGTGGGAATCCAGGTCGATCCCCGATCTGGATGCCTGATGCGCGGTCGGCGGCAGTGTGCAAAGTGCACCCGCGATGCATTGACGCGAGGGTTTTGCGGCCCCATACTGTAGCGTATGGAAGCGATCAGAAGTCTCAATAATCACGAAGTCAGAAGGCGCCAGATCTGGACCGACGACGGCGTACGCCTGGCCGTTCGGTATCTTGGCCACGAACGCGCACCCTGCGTCCTCCTCGCGCACGGTTTTGGCCAGACCCAGTTCGCCTGGGAGGAAACCGCGCGCTACCTGGCCGCCGGTGGCTGGCAGGCGGTCAGCTACGATGCCCGGGGACACGGCCATTCCGACCGCGCGCCGTCGGGCCGATACGACTTCGAGCAATTCGTCGAAGATTTCAGGCGCGTCTGTTCGTCGTTGCCGCACCCGCCGCTGTTGATCGGCGCCTCGATGGGCGGACTGACCGCCTTGCTGGCCCACTCGGAAAAGCCGCTGGTTGACCTCAAGGCGCTGATCCTGATCGATATTGCCCCGCGCTGGGACGAACGCGGGGTCGAGGCCATGCTGACCTTTATGCGCCAGCACCCCAAGGGCTTTGAAAGCCTGGACGAGGCGCGCGAAGCGGTCCGCAATTTCCTGCCGCATCGGCGCTCGGCCGCAACCATCGAAGGCCTCAAGCGCAATTTGCGCCAGGGCGCCGATGGCCGCTGGTTTTGGCATTGGGATCCGGCCATGCTGGCGCTGGCCGAAAAGAGCAAGAACCTGCAAAGCCGCCTGAAGTCGGCCGCGCGCAAGCTCAAGAAGCCGACTCTGCTGATTTCCGGCGGCAAGAGCGAGTTGATTACCGACGAACACGTCCAGGAGTTTCTCAAGCTTGCGCCACACGCGGAGCACGTTTTAGTGCCTGACGCCGGTCACATGGTTGCAGGTGATGTGAACGACCGCTTCATGCAGGTCGCGATACCGTTTCTTAAAAAGCACACTGTTGAAGGTGAACTGAAATGATGATTTTGCTGTTCCTGCTGGCTTTGCTCCTGGTTGGCATCGCATGCAGCTTTCTCAAGACCTCGCTTGTGGTCTGGACCGGTGCGACCGGTGTTGCGCTGCTGGCGTTCACGGTCGCCGGTGAACCCGGCTGGCTGTCGCTGCTGATCGCCTGGCTGGTCTTTGTCGCGATCGCCGTGCCGTTGAACTACGTTCCGTGGCGCCAGGCCTTCATTACCGCACCGGTCCTGAAGGTCTTCGGCAAGATGACGCCGCAGATTTCGGACACCGAGCGTACCGCGCTGGAGGCCGGCACCGTGGGCTTCGAAGGCGAACTGTTTTCCGGCCGGCCGAACTGGAAAAAGCTGATCAACCGGCCTTTGCCGGAATTGACGCTGGAAGAACAGGCCTTTATCGACGGGCCGTGCGAGGAACTGTGCGGCATGATCGACGAGTGGGAATTCACCCACTACCGGATCGACCTGTCCGAGCAGGCCTGGGAATGCATCAAGACCAACAAGTTCCTTGGCATGATCATCCCGAAGGAATACGGCGGTCTCGGGTTTTCCGCGATTGCCCATCGCGCGGTTCTTGAAAAAGTCGGCGGCATGAGCGCCACGGTCGGTTCGGTCGTGGCCGTGCCCAATTCGCTCGGCCCGGCTGAACTGTTGCTGCACTACGGCACCGACGAGCAGAAAAAACACTATCTTCCAAAGCTCGCCAGCGGCGAGGAAATTCCGTGCTTTGGCCTGACCTCGACCACGGCAGGTTCGGATGCCACCTCCATTTCCGATTACGGCGTGGTCTGCAAGGGGAAATGGGAAGGCAAAGAAGTGCTTGGGATGCGCCTGAACTTCGACAAGCGCTATATCACGCTCGCGCCTGTGGCGACGGTCGTCGGCCTGGCATTTCGCCTGTACGACCCCGAGGGCCTGATCGGCGATACCGAGGATATCGGCATCTCGCTGGCCTTGCTGCCGCGCGATGTCGAAGGCATGGACATCGGTCGGCGTCACTTCCCGCTCAACAACCCGTTTCCGAATGGACCGATCCGCGGCAAGGATGTGTTCGTGCCGCTGGACTTCCTGCTCGGCGGCACCGAATACGCCGGCAAGGGCTGGCGCATGCTGATCGAATCGCTTTCGGTCGGCCGCGCCATCTCGCTGCCGTCCTCGACCACCGGCGGCGCCAAGCTCGCCTGCCTGGCCACCGGCGCCTACGCGCGCATCCGCAAGCAGTTCAACCTGCCGATCGGTCGCTTCGAAGGCGTCGAAGAGGCGTTGGCCCGGATTGCTGCCAACACCTATTCGGTCAGCGCGCTTTCGCGCCAGACCGCCTCGGAAGTGGACGCCGGTGAAAAGCCCTCCGTACCGGGTGCGCTGGCCAAGTATCACTGCACCGAACTCAGCCGCGAGATTCTCAAGGATGCGATGGATATCCACGGCGGCAAGGGCATCATCCTGGGGCCGCGCAATTACCTGGGCCGCGGCTGGCAGGGCGCGCCGATCTGGATTACCGTCGAGGGCGCCAATATCCTGACCCGTTCGATGATGATTTTTGGCCAGGGTGCGATTCGCTGCCATCCCTATGTGCTCAAGGAACTTGAAGCGCTGGAAATCGAGGACGAAGAAGAGCAGTTGAAGGTGTTTGACAAGCTGCTGTTCAAACACATCGGCCACAGCATTTCCTGTGCCTCGCGTTCGTTTGTACTCGGCATGAGCCTGGCGCGCTTTGCTGCCGTTCCCGGCGATCGCCAAACCAAAAAATACTATCGCAAGCTCAGCCGCTATACCGCGTCATTTTCGTTGATGGCCGACATTGCGATGCTGACCTATGGCGGCAAGCTGAAAATGAAGGAGAAAATCTCGGGACGCCTGGGCGACGCGCTGAGCTGGCTGTATATTTCGGCCTCGATGCTGCGCCGTTACGAATACGAAGGCCGGCCAGCTGCCGATCAGCCGATCCTGGCCTGGGCCTTTCACGATGCCATCTACCGCATCCAGGAGGCGCTTAAAGGCGTAATCGACAACTACCCATTTCCCGCGATGCGGCCGGTCCTGCGGCGGATCGTGTTTCCATTGGGGGCCAACGAGCGCCGGCCCAATGACCGCCTCGGCCACAAGGTCGCCGCGTTGATGCTTTCGCCGTCCGAAACCCGCGACCGCCTGACCCGCGGCTGCTACAAGACCGATCGCCCGGGTCATGTCATTGGCAACATGGAAACCCTGCTGCCCGACGTGATTGCCGCCGAGCCGCTGGAACGCCGCTTGCTCAAGGCGGTTCGAGCCGGCAAGGCATCGGGCTATACCTTCGAGGAGCAGGTCGGCTCGGCCACCAGCGCCGGCGTGTTTTCCGAAGCCGAATCCGATCTGCTGCTCAGCGTTCGCAAGCGCTCGATGGAAATCATCGCTGTCGACGATTTCGATATCAGCGAACTGCAGGCCGGCCTGAGCGAAAAGGGCGAGGCGATTCGCGACGCGGCATAGGCGGCTGGCATTTTGTATACTTGTCGACGCTCCGAAGCATTCTTCGGGGCGTTTTTCGTAGCTTGAGGTGTCCTGCGGTCGTTTATTGCCGTCCCGCAGGGTGAAACGGGAAGCCGGTGCTGCCTTCCATGGCAAACTCCGGCGCTGCCCCCGCAACTGTAACCAGCGATGCAATCGGATCGACGATCCGGGTGCATGCGAATCGATCAGCAACCACTGTTCTCCATCACGGCGAGCGGGAAGGGATCGGGCCAGGGAATGGATTTCCCGCTGGAAGCCAGGAGACCGGCCATCAAGCGTTTCTACCTGCTGCGGAGGGCGGTCGGGGCGCGCGCGTGGTCGAGCATGTTCGACCCGCTTCGTTTGTCCCTTGATCTCCAGCACCGTGGCCTTGATGGCGCGGGCGTGCGCCGGAGATCTGAACATGCAATTCCACAAGTACCCGCCGGCCTTCGTTGCCGGCATCAGCGTATTGACCCTTGGCGGCCAGCCGGCCTGGTCGGAAACCACCTGGAGCGACGACCCGATCGTGGTCACGGCCAACCGAACCGAGCAGTCGGCCGGCTCGGTGCCGGCGCGCATTTCCGTCATCGACCGCGATGATATCGAACGCAGCCAGGCGCCCGATCTGCTTGAACTGCTGCGCCTGGAAGCCGGCATCGACGTGGTGCGAAACGGCGGCCCGGGCGGCCAGACCAGCGTCTTCATGCGCGGCGCCAATTCCAACCATGTGCTGGTGCTGATCGACGGCGTGCGCGCTGCGGCCAGCGGCACCGGCGCGTTTACCTGGGAAATCCTCGACCCGGCCATCATCGAGCGCATCGAGATCGTGCGCGGGCCGCGTGCTGCACGCTGGGGCTCGGACGCCATCGGCGGTGTCATCCAGATCTTCACCCGACGGCCGGACGGCATTTTCGCAGGCGCGACCTATGGCAGCGACGCCGACCGCCAGGCCACGCTGGCAGCAGGCCGTCAGCAGGTCGATATCCCGATGGACCTGACCATCAGCGGGCGCAAGGTCAATGGCTTTTCGGCCCAGAACGAACGCGGCTTCGGCTTCGATCCCGACGACGACGGCTTCGAAAACCTGTCGGCCGCAACCGGTGGCTCGGCCAGCCTGGCCGGCGGCTCGCTGTCGTGGCGCGGGCGTGCCGCGACCGGCGAGAGCGAATTCGACCAGGGCAGCAGCGACTTCGACAACTGGTCCTGGCGCTTCGACTACCAGCGCGATGCGACCGGGCCGTGGCAATGGCAGCTGGGGGCGGCCACGCTGCGCGACCGGCTGGAAACCGAGACCGCGTTTGGCATCAACGAAGTCGTGACCCGCAGGCTGCAGGGCGACGCTCTGGCCGAGCGCCGGCTGGGTGAGGCGCATACCTTGCTGGTGGGCGTCGATGCGTGGCGCGAATCCGGCGTCAGCCGTGGCCAGTGGAACGAATCCCGCGGCAACCTGGGCGCATTTGCCGGGCTCGAAGGCGGGCTGGGCAAGGCTGCCTACGAGCTCGGCCTCAGGCTGGACGACGACGAGGACTTCGGTACCGAGTTCACCGGCAGTCTCGGTCTGAACTACCGCTTTGATCAACAGTGGCGGACCTTTGCCAGCGCCGGCCGCGCGTTTCGGGCGCCGAATTTCAGCCAGCTGTTTTCGCCGGGTTTCGGCGGTCTGTTCACCGGCAACCCGGCGCTTGATCCGGAGCGTTCCTGGTCGGTCGAGGCCGGCGTCGATTTCGTGCCCGGCGAGCGTCAGAAACTCACGCTCAGTCTCTACAGCAACTGGATCGACGACCTGATCGACTTCTCCGGCGCCGATTTCCAGGCCGTCAACGTCAAGGAAGCGCGCATTCGGGGGCTGGAACTGACCCATGATTACCGCCTGCAGCGCTGGAGCAGCACCTTCAACCTGACCTGGCAGGACCCCGAAGACCGCGACGCCGGGCGCGACCTGCTGCGGCGTGCCGACTTCAAATCGAACTGGGTGCTGGGTTATCGTGTCAACAGCCGCTGGAACGTCGACGGCGAGCTGGTCCACGTCGGCGATCGGCTCGATGTGGGTGGTGCGCGGCTTTCTTCGTATACCCTGATCAACCTGCGCGCCGCCTGGCGCCTGCAGCAACACTGGAACCTGGAGCTTCGCATTGACAACCTGGCCGATCGAGACTACGAACCGCTGGTGGGCTTCAACGCCGCCGACCGGCGGGTCTTTTTCCGGGTCGGCTGGACCGGCTGAAGCCGATTTGCGGGCAACGCTGCTGCCGCCGGTGCCGCCAGGTTCGGGTCTTGCCGTGACGGCTCCGGCACCGGGCCGCACAGGCGCGCCGGCGCTGGTCCCGATACTGGTCTTGCTACTGGTTCTGATGCTGGCCGGCTGCGCGCCGGCCGGCGACGACCGGCGCGCCGTGTTTGCCGTGTTCGGCACCGAGGTCGAGGTCCAATTGCGCGAGACTTCCGAGGCCGACGCCGCGCTCGTATTCGGCGATATCGGACGCATGCTGCAGGCCATGCACCACGAGCTGCATCCCTGGGAAGCCGGGGCGTTGACCGAACTGAATGCCGCTTTGGCCGCAGGCCGGGCACACAAGGCCGGCGACGACATCGTCGAACTGATCCGGGCCAGCCAGCGCCTGGAGGCGGCCAGCCAGGGCACCTTCAATCCGGCCATCGGGCAACTGGTCGGCCTTTGGGGCTTTCACACCTCGAACTACCCGATTACCGATCCGCCACCGCCGGACCGGCGCATCGACGAACTGGTGGCCGCCAGTCCATCGGCGCTGGATCTCACGCTCGATGGGGCCATCGTGGAGACGGTCAATTTGGCCGTGCAGCTGGATTTCAGCGGCATCGCCAAGGGCCTGGCGGTCAAGCGCGCGTGTCGACTGGTCGGCGCGCATGGCATTGCCTCGGCCATGGTCAATGCCGGCGGCGATGTGATGGTCTGCGGCGCGGGCAGCGGCGACAGGCCGTGGCGGGTGGCGATTCGCGGCGATCGGGCCGCCGTGCTCGAGACGCTGGAAATCGACCGCCCCATGGCGGTATTCACCTCCGGCAACTACTACCGATTCGGAGAGTTTGACGGTACGCGCTACGCCCACATCCTCGACCCGGCAACCGGGCGCCCGGTCGATGAGGTGATCCAGGCCACCGTCGTCCACGCCGACCCGTTGCTGGCCGATGCCGGTGCGACGGCACTGGTCGTGGCGGGCACCAGCCGATGGCGCCAGGTCGCCAGGGGGCTGGGAATCGATCGGGCCGTCGTCATCGACCAGGCCGGCAACGTGGAGCGCATCAGGGATTGATCGAGCGCAGTTGGCGAGCAGCTATTGTTAAAAAATGTCCGATCAAGTCGATCGGGCGGCCGGCGTGCCGAAATGCAGGAATACCGCCGGGACCACCAGCATGTTCAGGGCGGTTGAGCTGAGCAGACCCCAAAGAATGACGATGGCCATCGGCGCCTGAATTTCGCTGCCGGGCTCGCCGCCGGCAAGCGCCAGCGGTACCAGTGCGAGCGCGGTCGCCAGCGCCGTCATCAGAATCGGCACCAGGCGTTCCTCCGAGCCGAGCCGAACGGCGGTTTCCGCGCTCATGCCCTGTTCGCTCATCAGCCGGTCGATATGGTCGATCAGGATCACGCCGTTGCGTGTCGCGATGCCGAATAGCGTAATGAACCCGATGACCACCGCAATGGTGATGACGCCGCCGGAAAACCATACGCCGGCAACGCCGCCGATCAGCGCCAGTGGCAGGTTGAGCATCACCAGTCCGGCGTCGCGAGCGGTGCCGAAAGCCGCGACCAGAAGCAGGAAAATGCCCACGATCACCAGCGCCCCAAGCAGCAGCAGCCGCGTGGCGGCTGACTCGGCGCTTTCGAACTGGCCGCTGTATTCGATGTGATAGCCGGCCGGCATCGTGACGTTGGCGGCAACGGCCGCGCGGATATCCTCGACCACGCTGACCAGGTCCCGATCGGCAACATTGGCCATTACGATCAGTTCACGCTCCACGTTTTCGCGGGTGATGGTGTTGGGACCACGCTCGCGCCGGATGTCGGCCAGCGCCTCGAATGGCACAAAAGCGCCCGATGGCAGCGTCAGCAGCGTTTCGCGCAATACTTCCAGATTCTTTCGGGCGCCGTCCGGAAAGCGCACAACCAGGTCGAAACTCGCCTGTCCTTCGAGGATGCGTCCCACGGTCGTACCGGTGAAAGCCGTCTCGAGCGCTTCGGCGGCGTCGGCCATGGTCATGCCATGGTTGGCAAGCGCCACCCGATCGAACTTGACCGTGATGAACGGGATTTCGCTTTGCTGGTCCATGGCCACATCGACCGCGCCGGGCACTTGCGAGGCCAGGCTTTCCACTTGTTGCGCCAGGCGTTGAAGCTCGGGCAGTTCCTGGCCAAAAATCTTGATCGCGATGTTGGCCCGGGTGCCCGAAAGCATGTGGTCGATCCGGTGCGAGATCGGCTGCCCGATGATGACATTGACGCCCCCGATCTGGTCGAAGCGAGCGCGTAGCGCGTTCAGCAGGGCCGCCTTGTCGCGTTGCCCCATGTCCAGCGTGACGTCGATTTCCGAGGCAAATACGTTTTGCGCATGCGGGTCGAGTTCGGCACGCCCGGTCCGCCTGGTGGTGGCCACGACCTCGGGTTGCTGCAACAGGATTCGCTCGACACGGGCGCCGATCTCGTCGGAAGTCTCGAGCGACGTCCCCGGCAGCGTGACCACGCTAAGCGTCAGCGTACCCTCGTTGAACTCGGGCAAAAAGCCGCGCCCGGCCAGCGTCAGACCGGCCAGCGCGGCCACCAGCAACGCCAGCGAAATGCCGATGACGATCTGCCAATGCCGCAGTGCCTGGTCGAGCAGCGGTCGAAAACCGCTTTTCAGCCAGCCGATCAGGCGCGTGTCGTGGGCCGTGCTGACCGCCTTGCTGCCCGGCAGGCCAAGGAGACACAGCACCGGCGTGACCGTGATGGCGACCAGCAGCGAGGCGGCAAGCGAGACCACGTAGGCCAGGCCCAGCGGCTGCAGCAGGCGACCCTCGATGCCGCTTAGAAAGAACAGCGGCAAAAACACCAGGATGATGATCAAGGTGGCGAAGACGATGGAACCTTCGATTTCGCGCGTGGCCGTCGACACCACTTTGAGCGAGGATTGTCGTTCGGCCGCGGGCCTGGCAGTATTTTCACGCAAGCGCCGCACGATGTTTTCAACCACGATGATGGCGTCGTCGACCAGCGCGCCCAGCGCGATGGTCATCCCGCCCAGGGTCATGGTGTTGAGGCTGCCACCGAGCCAGCGGATGGTCAGCACGGCCACCAGCAGCGACAACGGGATCGCCAGCAACGCGATGCCGGTGGCGCGGGCGCTGAACAGGAACACGAACATGATCGCCACGACCAGGACCGCGCCATCGCGCAGGGCCGCAGTCAGGTTGTCGATCGATACGGTGATGAAGTCGGCCTGGCGAAAGGCCCTGGTTTCGATGCGCATGCCCTCGGGCAGCGACTCCTGGAGATCATCGATGACGCGATCCAGCGTTTGGGTCAATGCCAGCGTGTTCACATCGGGCTGTTTCTGGATGCCGAGTACGACCGCGGGTTTGCCGTTGTATGCCCCGGTACCCCGGCGCGGCGCCGGACCAATTCGGACATCGGCAATGTCGCGAACCAGTACCGGCATGCCGTCCCGGGTCGTCACCAGGGCCTGCTCGATATCCTCGATATGCTGGATGCGGCCCAGCCCCTGGATCAGGAACTCCTGGCTGTTTTCAGTCAGGAATCCGGCCGAAGCATTCTGGCTGGCCGCCGATACGGCGTCGCGCAACTCGCCCAGCGTGATGCCGTAGGCCGACAGTCGTTCGGGCGTGGCGACGACCTGGTACTGGCGGGTCTGGCCGCCGATCGGGATCACGTCGGCCACCCCGGGAACGGCCAGCAAGCGGCGCCGCAGATTCCAGTCGGCCACGGATTTCAGCGTCATTTCGTCGTGCACATCGGAGGTCAGCGCCACAAACAGGATCTCGCCCATGATCGATGACACCGGCGCCAAGATGGGCGGGGAAATGTCGCGTGGAAGTGCCGCTTGAGCGCTCTGCAGGCGTTCGGAAACCCGTTGCCGAGCCTTGTAGAGGTCCGTGCCCCAGTCGAATTCTACCGTCACCACGCTGATGCCGACCCCGGTGTTGGAACGCACCCGGCGTACGCCGCTGGCGCCGTTCATGGTGGTTTCGATCGGAAAAGTCACCAGTTTCTCGACATCTTCGGGTGGCATGCCGTGCGCTTCGGTGACGATGGTCACCGACGGCGCCGTCAGGTCCGGGAATACGTCGACGGGCGAATCCAGCGCGGTCCAGCTGCCCCAAACCAGCAACAGGCCGGCGGCTGCGAGAACCAGCAGGCGATTGTCCAGAGACCACTGGATGATGCGATCGATCATGTGCCGGCCTCGCCAGCGTTGTTCGAAGCGTTCCTAGTGTGCATGACCATGGCCCACTTCCTCTCCGCCGGCCGAAGCGAGCTTGACATAGTAGGCGCCGCGCGAGACGACCCGCTCTCCGGCTGCAACGCCGCGGATGATTTCGACGAAATCGCCGTCATGCAGTCCCAGCTCGACGGGCCGGCGCACGAACATCTCGCCGCCGGTCTGGACATAGGCCACGGCACGGCCGCCGTCGTCGACGACGGCGCTGCGTGGAATCGCAAGGCGCGGCTCAGGTTCGGCGCTGTATACATGCGCCGCCAGCCGCTGGCCGATGACCCGGGGGCCTGCGGCGCTGGGGTATTCGATGGTCACGCTTGCCGTCCGCGTGGCAGCATCGATCGCTGTCGTGGTCTGGACCACGCGCGCGCCGTTGCCGCTGTCCAAAACGATCGTTTGGCCCGCATCGTCGAACCAGGCGCCGCTGGCCTGGCGCAGTTTGGAGGCGTAACGCTCGGGCACGCGAACCTCCAGCCAGCGCCTTTCCGGCGCGGCGAGGCGAAAAATGCGGTCGCCGGCACGCACGAAGGCACCGGGGCGCGCATTGACTTCGATGACTTCGCCGGCGAGCGGTGCGCGCAGCGCAATGCCCGCCTCAGCGCCGCCGCTTTGATGCTGATCGACCCGCGAACGCGCCGCTGCCAGTTCGGCCCGGGCCACTTGCAGCGATTGTCGTGCCTCGATCAGGCGTCGTTCGGGAATGGCGCCTTGCTCGAGCAGCCCCTGCAGACGCTCGACATCCTGTGCCGCCAGGCTCGCCCTGGATTGCGCGCGCTCCAGGTCAACCACCAGGCTGCCGAAATCCGAGCCCTGGCCCAGGCGTGGAACGAGGTAGGCAAGCACGTCGCCGGAGGCTACCGTGTCACCGGCGCCGACGATGCGCGTGGCCGCGAAATAGCCATCGCTGGGCGCACGGATTTCGGCACCGGCATCGGCCGGGGCCAAAACAGTGGCGAATCCAGGTACCGACGGGCGCATCGGGCGCGTACGCGCCAGGGCGGTGGCGAAGGGGTTGGCCCACTGCTGCTCTTTTAGATAGCCGATATCGCCTTCGCGTTCGGCCTGATCGACGGCGACGGCAGCCGGACTTTCGTAGACCCGGACCAGGCCCAGTTCATGCCGGGCCTGCAGATCGCCATCGGTAATTTCAATGACAAGCTCGAAGCTGCCGGCATCTCTGGGTTTCACGCTGGGCATGAAAATACCCGTGCGCGCAGGGTCTGTGACCCGAAACCGCGCCACGACTTTGCCGCCGTCTTCCAGCAGCACGTCCATGGTTCCCGAGTTCAAGGGCGTGTAGTCGGAAAGCCTTGTCACGTGTGCCGCGAACGTGGAAGACTGGCCGGCAACCAGCGCCGGAAACTCGACGAACAGTTCGGTACGGTCGCTGTAATCGGTAAATACGAGTACCGCCTCGCCTTCATCATGCGGCGCATGAGCTTCGCCAGACTCCGGCTCGTGCGAGTGGCCGTGGTCATCCACTGATGAGTCACTGCAAGCGAGCAGCGCCAATGACAACAGAATGGAAAGCGCTGTTTTAATGATCATGTCCGTGCGATTGCTCGCCATCCTCGGCGTGATGATCCGGCTCGTCGTGTTCATGCATTTCCTGGCTCGAGTGTTCTTCCCCGTCGTGGGATCGAGCGTGCTCCTGCGCGGCGCTGTCGGCCTGGTCGCCGTAAAAGGCTTCGGTGTCCGATGCTTCATGCGCGTGACTGCCATCGCCATGATCGTGCTGTTCGCTGGTGTCGACCGCTTCGGCCTCGTGCGCATGATCGGAATTGGCATCGTGCGGATGGCCGTGATCGTCTCCGCTGTTGCCGCAAGCGGCCAGCAACAGCGCCATTGCGATGATGGGAAGGTGTTTTAAGGTCATTGCAGTTGTCCTGTTTGGAGTTGTAGTTCGATAAAGGCCTGGCGTGCAGCCAGCGACCGGGAAACGAATTCCCGGCGTGCCGCTAATTCCGTGCGGTGCGCATCGATCAGTTCCATGACGCCGATTTCGCCGGCGCTGTAGGCGCTTTCGGCAATCGACGCCAGTGAGTCCGAAGCGGCGACATCGAAATTGCGCAAGGCCAGCGCCGCCTGCCGGCGCGCCTCCAGTGTCCTTTGGATTGCGCGCAGGTCCGATGCCAGGCGGGCCTCGCTGAGCGCGCGCTCAGCGGTCAATTGCTGCGCGCGGCTTTCGTGGGCCTGGGCCTTCCCAGTGCCTCGGTCGAATATCGGGATCTCCAGGCCGACCATCACCAGGTGGCCATTGGTATTGAAGCCGGGTTCCGAAACCCAGCGCCGGCCAAAACCGAGCGTCAGTTCCGGCCACTTGCGGCGGCTTTCCGCCCTGGCGCTGATGCGCTCGCCGGCAGCCTCGATATCCATCGCCCTGAGCAAGGGGTGGTCGTCAACAACGCCCGATCCACGCGTCCGGTCGGCTGAGGGCGGCAGCAAATCACCCTTGATGGACGTCGCTTCGCTGCCGATCCGGCTGAACAGGTGGTCATGCGCCGATTCCGCCCGCGCTGCGGCCGTTAACAATTCGCCGCGCAGCATCGCCAGTTCGCCTTCCAGTCGCGATTGATCGTAGCGCGATGCATCGCCGGCGGCGACCCGGCTGGATACGGCACGGCTGAGCTCGGCAAGCCTGGAGTGCCAGCCCTCGATGACTTTCGTTTCGGCGTCCGCGGCCAGCGCCTCATAAAAATGCAGTCGAATCTCGGCGGCAATCTCGTGCTCGCTGAAAGCCGTTCGTACATTCTGCGCCTGCTGCTGGCGCGCTGCCGCATCGCGCCGGAGGCCATGCACGCCGGCAATGTTCAGGCGCTGACGAATCCAGAAATCGCGCTCCTCGCTTGATCCGCCGTCGAGGTCTACGTTTTCCTCGCTGAATTCGATTTCGGGGTTGTCCCAGCGCCCGGCAGCGGCGGCATTGCCCGCGGCAATGCCGCGACGCGCCTGCAGCGACGCGGCCACATCATCCTGTGCCAGTCCCAGCCGAACGGCTTCGGCCTCGGTCAAAGCTTCCGCGCCGTGGGCGCCAGCGGCGGTGATTAAAATAAACGCGATCAGTAAGCAACGCACATCAAGCTCCTGTAGCCCAACTTGTCGACCGCCGGTTCGTCGCGAGACATCATCAGGCCTTGTGGATGGGGTATTTGGCGACCGCGCGCAGCGCCACGGTGAGGATGCGCCCGGCTACGAATTGCCCCGAATGCGGGCCTGGCGGCGCCGCAGTCGAAGCGTTGGTGGACAAGCCGCTTGTTACTCGACCCAGCAGGGTTTCCAGCGGGTGATGTGCGGCGCCGACAAGCATTGCGATGCTCAATATAAATCCAACAAATGGAAGCTCGAAATGCCATAAGGCACCGGGTTTTTCGTCAGCGCCGGACAACAGCCGGCGGACCCGCCTGAGCGGGTCCGCCCCGACCACCGACATGGTCGCGCTGTTTTCGATTCGACAGATTCGAACCGCCTTGAGCAAGGTTGCTGCGACGTTTTCATCGCCGTATCGCGCGGCCACGCGATCATCGGCTTTTTCTTCCAGTGCCTGTTTCCAGATGCCGCGCAGCGTCCGTGCACTGGCCGGCGTATGCAGCAGCAAAAGGATCTCGAAGGCCAGGTTGCGGGGCATGTCGCGATGACGAAGGTGCGCGACTTCGTGCGCCAGCACGATGCGGCGTTCCAGGGCCGTCAGTTGGGCCAGCAAACCGCGCGACAGCAGGACGAAGGGATTGCTGAACCCGGCAGCAAACGCGACCGGCTGATGCTGCTCGACAATCCGTAGTCGGCGCCGACCCGACGCGAGCGCACGCAGCGCATTGACCTGCCGGGCGGCGCGATATTCCCTGCCGATCAATCGCACCAGCAGCCCGGCGATGCCGGTCAGGAACAGGCTCGCAGCGGCCGCGTGCAGATGGTTCAGGCCAATGGCCGGCAGATGTTCGAAGCACAGGTGCGGGTGGCCGGGCCCGTGATAAACGCAGTGATCGGCAATCCAGCCCAGCGGTTTGGCGGCCGCGAGCAGACAAACCGACGCGATGACCACGCCCGGTACCAGCCAGGGCAGGCCGGCGGCCAGCAACGCCCGTCGATAGCGCGCAGCGGGCGCCAGCGATGATGAAAACGCCAGGCGCGTGATTGCCGGCAGCGCCGAGACGGTTAGCGCCCAGGCCGCTGCGGCCAACAGCAAAAGCAGCCAGAGCAGGTCAAGCCACGGGGTCACGATGGATCATTTCTTTTGCGGCGTGTTCTCAACTCGGTCTCCAGGGCTTGCAGCGCTTCATCATCGAGCCGGTCGGCAGTGCCGACGAAGGCGGCCAGGGCCGAAGCCATATCGCCGCCGAATCGTCCCACGACATCGTTGATGAGCCTGGCCATTAGTTGTTCACGCGCCATGCGTGGCGAGTATCGGTATGCGTGGCTCGCCTTGGCCCGTGTCAGCAGCTCCTTGCGGTACAGTCGTTCCAGTGTCGATTGCACCGTGTTGAGCGAAATCCCGCGTGCCATGCCGAGCGCGGCGTGGGTTTCCTTGGCAGAAGCGTCGGCAACCTGCCAAAGGTGTTCGAGTACCGCGATCTCAAGATGGCCAAGAGTGGGCACGGCGGGGTTTCCGGGCGTTTCGGTTGACACAAGAATCTCCCGGGCGAAAAAGGTGTCCGGAGTATAGCCACTAAAAAACCGATGTGCAATCGGTTTTAGAAAATCAGCCCCGCCGTTGCGATCGGGCAGCCGATTGGTATATTCGACTCCGGCGCGGTCATTCCGGCTCAGCGCTGGTTCCGAGATATGCCGGCGCCAGCGCGTCGGTCATCGAGTTGCTCAGCGTCAGGATGACAGTGGCCGCGGGCAGCACGATCAGTGCCGCCAGCGACCCGGCTGCCACGGCCGCGTAGCCGAGATTTGCCGCCAGCGCGCCCAGCAGCATCGTGAAGAACAGCCACAGGGCAATGTGCTTGATCGCCAGGCCATCGGCCGAATCCATGTCGCGAAATGCCGGCGCCGAAGCTGCGCCTTCGGAAGCCGACAGCGGGATCTCGCTGGCCAGCCGAAACAGAACGATCCAGACGACCAGCGATAGCGCCAGTGCAATGACCATGCCGAGCAGGCCGGGGAGAATCGCCTGCAAAAATGCGCTGAGCAGACCGGCCGCGGCAAACGCCGGCAGCCATCGTCGATGGACCGTGCGAAAGGGATAGCGCAAGGCTGCGGCAATCGAGGCACCGGCATCGCATCAGGCATCGGTCGCGACGCCGGTCGGGCATCAGAACATGCCGGTGTCGAGTCGGGCCGACTCGCTCATCATCTCCTGGTTCCACGGTGGGTCGAAGGTCAGCTCGACATCGACCCGGTCGATGGTCGGGATGATCAGCAGCCGCGAACGTACGTCATCGACCAAAAAATCGCCCATGCCGCAACCGGGCGCGGTCAGGGTCATCTTGATATCGACCTCGCGCCTGTCGTATTCGTTGTTGCGAATCACGCAGTCGTAGATCAGGCCCAGATCGACGATGTTGATGGGGATTTCGGGGTCGTAGCAGGTTTTTAGCTGCTTGAGCACCATGGCCTCGATGTCGCCGTCGGTGGCGTTTTCCGGCAATTCCGGCCGTGGCGGCGCTTCGCGTCCGATCGCGTCGGCATCGTCACCGGCCAGGCGAAACAACCGCCCGTCGACGTAAATGGTGAAGCTGCCGCCCAGCGACTGGGTCAGGTAGCCGGTGGTGCCGGCCGGCAATTCAACCATCTGTCCTTCCGGGATCAACGCCACTTCGGCGTCGCGATCGAATTTTACGGGTGCGTAGGATTGGCTGGGCATAAGTTATTCAAAAGACAGCTTGGGTTCATGGTTAAAGAGACAAGGCTTGCTCGTTGGATGGCTTGTTCACCGGATCGGGCGGGATGGATTGATCATCATCGGTCCAATCAGAAAGCAAGCCGCCTATTCAGGACCAATATTGTACCGTTTTTAGCCGAAACAATGCCACCAGCTCGCACAGGCACGGTTTCTACGCCAACCTTCGGACGCCGGGGTGCTGCAAGCCCAAGCGCGTCGCATCTGTGGCGCTGCTCGGCGAACGGGTGGTGAACACGATGGGTTAAGATCGTTGGACATTCATCGACAGTAGACGATCATGATTCGACTGACCTTGATTGGGGCGGCGCTTGGGCTGCTTGTCGCTGCCTGTGCCGGCACACAGCCGATGCCGGATCGCGGAACCGTCGAGTTCACGCTGATCGAACGTGGCGAAGGGGTCGTGATTCATTGTCGGCCACTGACGCTGGAAGTGGGTCCCGAATGGGTGGACGCCTGCAATGAGCAGGCCGAGCGGGCGCTGATCGAGACGCGCGCAGGCGGGCGCTCGATCGAAATTCCCGATCCGCCGTTCGGCATGGCATCGAAGGCCATGCGGAACAACTGGGAGACGCTACGGCGCTCGGGTGCGCTCGAGGCCATTATGCTAAGCCGCGAAATCGAACCTGTCAAAATGATCTGAAGCGGCCTTGTTCACCACGCCGCGTGATGAACGCTGGCAAACGACGCGAGCCGTGTTGAGCCGATTGCTGGATCTGAATCGGCCGCTTCTCTGGCGAATGGATCAAATCGTTACAATGGCGCCTGAAGTTCGATCCAAAGGAAATCAGCGCATGGGCGGCGAGCCAATGGAGTCGGCCGAAACCGAACGCGGCCGCGGCACGGTCAGCGAAGCGTGTCGGATGAAATTGATCGGCAGGCCGGTCCCGGTCGAGGTGCTGGTGCGCACGGCACGCGAACATCCTGCGTTTGCTGCCGCTTGGCTGGCGCACGCGCTGGGAAGCGATGCGGGCGTCGACGAACTGGCGCTGGTGCTGGCGCTGGCCCGGCTGCACGACACACCGGGCCTTGCTGACCTCGGCAGGTTCTGGCGCGAATTTCCCGGCCCTGGCGTCGAAGTGCCTGGCGTCGAAGTGCCGGCCACGGCGCGGGCCTGGGTCGAGCGTTTCGGGCTTGAATGGCCAAAAGTCGAGCAGCCGGTGCTCGAAGGTCTGTTGCGATTGCCGGAAATGTCTGCAGAAGGTGGTGAGCGACGACCGGTCGCGGTTTGCAAGCTGCCGATCAAGGCGCATTGGCTGGACTGGCTTCGAGAATATACGCAGCCGCGGCTGACGCCGGCCGGCGTCTATGGTCAGCAGGCCGGTGAACTGAGGCAGCAGGTTCGCGACTCCGACCAGGCGCTGATGCCGTTGCCGTCGGCACACCCGGTCAGTGCCTCAATCGAACGACTGATGGCCTGGAGTTGCGGCAAATCGATGGCTTTTGCCGAGCCCATGGTCGCGCTGCGCTACCGGACAGGCCAGCAATACCGCTGGCACCGCGATTACTTCCAGCCCGGTACGCCGGCCACCGACCGCGAGCTCGAAAACTTCGGTCAGCGCGTGCATACCGGGATTCTTTATGTCAACGACGGCTTCGAAGGCGGCGAGACCGAGTTTCGAGACTGGCAACTTGTGCTTCGGCCGGCGCTGGGCAGCGTGGTCAGCTTTTCCGGCGTACATGCCGACGGCACGCCCGACCCCGACTCGATTCATCGCGGCCGGCCGGTGCAGGGTGGCGAAAAATGGATCGCCACGCTGTGGTTTCGCGATCGGCCCCTGTGGAACCGCCGGGGTCTTCTGAGCCCCGGCAGTCCGAACCCGGCCTGAGCGTCAGGAGCCTGCCGGGCTCAACGCCGATCGAAAAATCTGACGCCAACCGGCTTGCCCTCAGCGAATATCGCTCAAGTCCGACAGGCTGCTAGAGACCCAGCGCGCGTTCGGTGGCCTGCCGGGTCAGCGGGTGATACCCGGGGCGTGCGCGTTGATAGACCTCGATGGCCCATTCGCGGCCCCAGTCGGTATCGGCCAGTTCCTCGTACAGCGGGCGGGTGAACTTGTTGCGTCCGACCTCCAGCAAAAACTGCTCCAGACGCTCGATGCCCGGCTCGTAGCGGGCCTCGATGGCGCGCGCCAGCCACAGGTACAGGATTTCGACATTGCCGGTTTCAGTCAGGCCGAATTGTGCGTCCATGGCTGCCATCTGCTCGGCGTCGAGCTGGTCGCCCAGGCCCAGCAGGAAATGCCGCCATTCGCTGACCGTCCATTGCCCGGTCGGAATCTCATCAAGCGCGACGTCACCATCGAGCCATTGGCGGCGCCATTCGTCGACGATCTCGAATGCGTCGGATTCCGGGATCACGGCGTAATCGGGCAGGCCGGGTTCGAAAATCCACTGCTTGACCTGTTCCATCGTCACCGCGTCTGGATCCAGCGGCAGCAGATTGGCCTGCAGGTACTCGATAAAGTCTGTGGTGGTGATGGAGTCGAACGCGAAATGATCGAAATATTCGCGCAGGAACCGGTCGAAGGCTTCGCGACCGAAGCGCTCTTCCAGCCACACCAGGAACAGCCGGCCCTTGTCATACGGGATGCCGGTAAACGATGCCTCCGGGTCCAGATCGGCGAGGTCGCGCGCCAGTACCTGCTCCTCGGGCGCCAGCTCTTCGAGTTCGGCCTTGAGCCCCTGGTAATCCAGCGTCGCCTCCATGGCGCGGCGGCGCTCACCGTAGATCGAGCCGATGATTCGGGATTCGAAATAGGTCGTAAAGCCCTCGTTCAGCCACAGGTCGTTCCACGAGGCATTGGTGACCAGGTTGCCCGACCAGGAGTGCGCCAGTTCGTGGGCGATCAGCGCGGTCAGCGACTTGTCGCCGGCAATCACCGTGGGCGTGATGAACGACAGGCGCGGGTTTTCCATGCCGCCGAACGGAAAGCTTGGCGGCAGAATCAGCAGGTCGTAGCGGTCCCAGCGATAGGGCCCATAGAGCGCCTCGCCGGCGTCGATCATTTCTTCGAGCTCGGAAAACTCTTCGACCGCAGCATCCAGCAGCGACGGTTCGGCGTAGACCCCCGAACGCGGCCCGGTGGTCTCGAAAGCCAACTCGCCTGCCGCAATCGCCATCAGGTAGGACGGAATGGGTTGCGGCATGTTGAACGAGTATTTGCCGTCGGCGCGGATCCCGGTCGGGTTGCCGGCCGCGCCCATCACCGCCATCAGGTGGCTGGGCACGGTAATCTCGGCGTCGAAGGTGTAGCGAACCGCCGGCGTGTCCTGCAGCGGCACCCAGGTTCGGGCAAATATGGGCTGGGACTGGGAAAACAGGAACGGCTGGCCGCTGGTGGTCTGCTCGCCGTCAAGCCACTGCAGGCCGAAGGCATCGGGCGATGTCGTGTAATCGATGCGCACCCGGTCGAAATCGCCGTCGAGCGCAATCACCAGTGGCTGGCCGAGATATTCCCGGTCATCGATGGGCGCGGCCAGGCGCCAGGAAAGTGGCTGTAGCGTGCCGTCTTCGGTAACGCCGTTGACGTCGCGGATGTCGATCTTCCAGGTGTCGAGCACCAGCCGCTCGGCCCCGTCCTGACGATCGATTTCCAGCGTCACCTGGCCGTTGAGCGTCTGGTTCGAGAAATCCGCAGTCAGCGCCAGCGACAGGTGCTGCACGCGCGCCTGGTCGTAATTGGCAAAGCTGTGCGGGTCCGGGCCGAACTCGATCGCGGGTTCGATGGGCTCGACGTTGGGCTGGCATGCGCTTAGCAACAGCGCGCTGAGAAAAACACCGATGGATGATGCGAATTGAATTTTCATTGAAGTTTCCGGGTAAAAACGAGCCGCGGCCGCCGGTGAACGGCGGCCGCGGGGCAAAAATCGATGCTTATTCGGCGGTTTTCATTTGCGACTGCAGGTAATTCTGCTCGCCGAGCTTGTCGAACAGTTGAAGCTGGGTTTCGAGCCAGTCGACGTGGTCTTCCTCGTCGGCAAGGATCTTTTCGAACAGTTCCCGGGAAACGAAATCGCGGACTTTCTCGCAATGATCGATGCCGTCGCGCAGATCCGGAATGGCCTGGTGTTCGAGCTGCAGGTCCGATTCCAGGATCTCGTGCACGTTCTCGCCGATGCGAAGCTTGCCCAGTTCCTGCAGATTCGGCAGGCCCTCGAGGAAAAGGATGCGCTTGATCAGTTCATCGGCGTGCTCCATTTCCTCGATCGATTCCTGGTATTCCTTCTTGCCCAGCGTTCCCAGGCCCCAATCGTCGAGTATGCGGGCGTGCAGGAAGTACTGGTTGATCGCGGTCAGCTCGTTTTTCAGTACCGCGTTCAGATATTCGATTACCTTCGTGTCGCCTTTCATGGTCTGTCCCTCGGAATTGGATTCAACGCCAAGCATAACCGAAGTTGCCGAAAACCCGGTCAGCCCCGCCAGGAACGCAGGGCAAATCTGTCCGGTTTTGTGCGCATGAGGAATTTTTCCGCCGACCAGGGGCTGCCAGGGGAAAAAAGACGCGGCCATCGCACTAAAGGGCCTGGTCGCCTTCTTCGCCGGTCCGGATCCTGACTGTCCGCTCAATACTCGTCACGAAAATCTTGCCGTCGCCGATCCGCCCGGAGGCGGCGGTTTCGCGGATGATTTCGACAACGCGCTCGACGCGTTCGTCCGGGACGGCGATTTCGAGCTTCAGCTTGGGCAGGAAGTCGACCACGTACTCGGCGCCGCGGTAGAGTTCGGTATGGCCTTTCTGGCGTCCGAAGCCCTTGACCTCGCTGACGGTCATGCCGGTGATCCCGGCGTCGCCCAGCGCGTCGCGAACGTCGTCGAGCTTGAACGGTTTGATGATGGCGATGATCAGTTTCACTGCTGCGCATCCGTTGGCTGTGAAAACATAAGCGTAACCGAATTGGAGCGATTCGGCGGCGCCATGAGGTCGCTTCGGAAGCGTCCTGACTCAGCTCGCCTGGTTCAATACCGGTTCGTCGCGGGGCGTCGCCAGACGCCGAAGATGGAACGGACCGTCGTTGTCGACTGGCCTCGTATACACTTTGATGTCATTGAAACGAAAACAGGAGGACCGCAGGCGATGGTTAGACCCGACCTCAAAACGCTGGATGAACTGACCCGGAAGCTTGCCGACGCGCTGCCCCGGGAATTCAAGAACGCCGGCCAGGATCTGGAAGGCCGTTTCCGACAGGTGCTGGAAGCCCAGCTGGCACGCCTTGACCTGGTCACGCGCGAAGAATTCGAAATACAGAAGCGGGTGCTGGAACGCTCGCGCGAAAAGCTGGAACAGCTGGAGAAGAAACTCGACCAGCAAAGCTGAACATTCATCGCTTGATCCATAATCCAAGGAGATCCCAATGCATTTTTATACCTGCACCGGCGCACCCAGCCCAAGGCGCGTGACGCTGTACCTGGCCGAGAAAGGCATTGAACTGGAGACGGTCGAAGTTGATCTGAAAACCGGCCAACACCTGAGCGATGAATTCCAGGCCAAGAGCCCGGAGTGTACGGTGCCGGTGCTGGAGCTCGACGACGGGAGCTGCCTTTGGAACAGCATTGCCATCCGCCAGTACCTGGAAAGCCTGCATCCGGAGCCGCCGCTGCTTGGGCGCGATGCGCTGGAGCGAGCGCGCGTGACGCAGTATCTGATGTGGATCGAGCACAACGGCATGATTTCGGCGGCCGAGGCGTTCCGCAATGCGGCCAGGGGCATGGCCGATCACGCGCTGCCGGGGCGCCGGCCGGTGCCGCAAATCGAAGAACTGGTCGAGCGCGGCACGCGCCGCTTCAAGCACTATCTTGAGGACCTGGATGGATTTCTGGCCGAGCGCCAATACCTGGTCGGCGATGCGTTCACGGTTGCCGACATCGACGCGATGATCATGGTCGATTTCGGCTGCCGCGTGACCAAGGCCGGGCTGGATCGCCTGGACCACCTTTCGACGTGGTACGAGCGCATCCGCAGCCGTCCGAAGATCCGTGCCGAGGGCTGAGCGTTACCGAATAATCCGCATGGCCCACTAGGCAATTTACCTACCCCGAATGGGGTGTTTTTCCTACCCGTATTCGGCCCGCTTTACCGACGCGCGCTTAGGCCCCGCTGCGCCAGACTGCACCCGTTGACTCAATCACGGGAAAGCCATGAATCTTGCTTCGGTCCATACCCGCGCCCAAATTGGCGTTGCCGCGCCACCGGTGCGCGTGGAAGTTCACCTGGCCGGCGGTCTGCCGGCCTTCAATATCGTCGGCCTGCCTGAAACCGCGGTGCGCGAGTCGCGCGACCGCGTGCGCGCGGCGATCGCCAACTCGGGTTTCAACCCGCCCGGGCGGCGCATTACCGTGTCGCTGGCACCCGCCGACCTGCCCAAGGATGGCGGACGATTCGATTTGCCGATTGCACTCGGCATTCTGGTGGCCTCGAACCAGCTCAAGACCGACCAGCTCGACAATATGGAGTTTCTGGGCGAGCTCTCGCTGGCAGGGGAAGTGCGCGGCGTGTCGGGCTGCCTGCCGGCCATTCTTCATGCCCGCCAGGCCGGTCGCTGCCTGGTGCTGCCGCGCGACAATGCGGCCGAGGCCGGGTTGGTCAGTGGCGCCGACTGCCGCCTGGCCGATAACCTGGCAGACGTGTGCGCCGCGCTCGCCGGTCGCGGCGAACTCGACCGTCCTGCCGCTGTCAACGTCAGCACCACGGCCGCCTTGCCCGACCTGGAAGACGTCCGCGGCCAGGCGCGGGCCCGCCGGGCGCTGGAAATTGCCGCCGCCGGGGGCCACAATCTTTTGATGATCGGCCCGCCGGGGACCGGCAAG